>NZ_LXEU01000094.1 GCF_001654985.1 Kluyvera georgiana ATCC 51603 | reverse complement strand
GGGTGATGGATTTAATGAGCTGCGCTTCGAGGATGCGACGGACAATGAAGAAATTTTTCTGCATGCACAGAAAAACATGCAGGTGAAAGTGCTCAACAGCAAGGATGTACGAGTTAATTATGATCGTACTGTGAGTATTGGTCATGACGAATCACTGATAGTGGCTAACGACCGTAAGGTCACCGTTGATGGGAAACAGAATCACAAAACGACAAAAGATCATGTCAGTTTGGTGGAAGGTAATCATAGTCTGGAGGTAAACGGTGATCTGGCGCAGAAGATAGCAGGTGCATTGGGCATCAAAGTTCAGGGCGATATCGTTCTACAAAGCGACAGCAAAATCAGTCTGCGAGTGGGAGGAGCATTTGTGGTGATACATGCAGGTGGCGTGGACGTTATGGGATCGAAAATTAATCTTAACAGTGGAGGTAGTCCCGGCGAAATTATCCTGCCAATGCGTCCGGTGATCCTGAAGGCTGCTGCGGGTAGTGGAACCATGTTTGTATCGCATTGTCCGAAGGAGAATGAAAACAAATGAAAATCACTCCTGTACAATATGCCATTGTGGATGGTGCCGTGGAAGAAGGTTTGCTGGATTTTCTGCATCAAAATAATCCTCCACACTGTTGCCTGTTTCCCCCGCCCGTCCAGCCAGACCTGGTCGGGATATCCCCTTACCTGCTGGAAGTCACCCAGGAAGTAGCCAAGTGGCTGGCTACAAAGGAAACTCCCTGGGGGATATATTTTTATTCATCTAATAAAATTCATTTATTAGTACAACATTTCCGACATTATTTATGGGCTAACATACCGAAACAAAGCAAACCTGTATTATTTCGGTTTTATGATCCGCGCAATATCTGGGCACTGATTAGTGTATTGACTCCATTCGAACGCTACAGATTTATTGAACCAGTCACCAAAATTATTACTCAGTTTTCAGAAGAAAGACGGGAGGATGATTTTTTATCATTCCGTCAGTCCGGAAAAAGAAACATTACTGGAAAAAGTGAGACTTTACTGACTTTCACCCAACGACAATATTCTCTGCTGAACACACAGGCACAAAGAAACTATATCAACACACTGGAGGTATATATACATAATTATTATACAGAAAAAGGTCCTCCTTTTCCGAAAGGCGGGAAACACAATAGTGATTGTGCTAAGAATTATTTTGACTTTTGTCAATCGATGAATATAAATGATGACAGGTCTATCAGAGGTGTTATCTATTTACTGCTGAAAAATAAAATTTATAATAATAAAGATATTCCAAATGAATGGATTGATATATTAAATAATAATGAAGCGGCAGCACACCGACAGGTTGAAATGTTGCTTCTGGAGAAGCTGGGTTTTTTCCCTCAGTAAGGAAACAATTATGTCGAAACCGTCATCAACTGCCGGAAAAGCCTGTGTGGAATGTGGTATCCCTGATCCATGCCTGATGGATGTGGTCACGGCTTTCCCTGAAAATAAAGAGCATCATACCTGGTCAAAAGAGGGAACTGTTCATTTTGACCTGCTGGATGAAGGGGAAGGATGTAACGGAACCATCACTATAGAGAGTAAATGTGATAAAAACGGGTGCCCTGAAGTATGGCTGGAAGAAAATAAAGAGGGAACATCTGAATCGTTAAGCTCTGATGGAAAGCCAAATAAAGTAATACTGTATTACGGTGGAGAAAAAAAAGAGTCAAGTGTAGTAGATTCTTTCAGGAGCCCATGGGAATATCTCAGTTCAATTACTCAGCCTGGAGATATATTTGACGAACCGGCTCATTATGCGGTTATAGCAAATGGCTGTTACGAGTGTGGAAGATATGTTGAAATTGATGTTTATCCGACGATAGAAATACGTTTTACTGTTGGGTTAAGCTACGATCTTATTTCGTCACACAGAGAGCGAACTATCAAAGAACGCCGTGATGAGCAAATAAAATCACGGCAAGCCATGGATAATACTCAGCCCAAAAATAAAAATAAACTACGTGATGGCTGGACATATAAATCGGCTCAGTTTGAGCTGATGAATAAAACTGCACTGAACGTGGATTTCGGAGTAAAGATTTGCAACGTGGAATTTACGCATGAATATGAAGAAGAGATCAAAAAACTGCGTAGAACTAAAGCACTTGAGCAGTTAAACCGGGCCGACCAGTTAATTAACAATCTTAATACATATTTTGCTCCTGATCCGGAAAGTGAAAACAAGACGCGAGAATATTCTATATTTTCATTTAATGCAGAACCGTTAAAAATAGGTGTTTCCTACGCTTATCAGTTCACTGATATAAAAGAAGGCCCATGTCATTATTTTGGGTTGTATGGAAAGCCTTTTCTGGAGGCAAAGTTAAAATTTGATATTATTCAGTTTATCTGTGCCTATTGTAAAATTGATACTTTAGTTGGCAAATGTCGGGACTACCTAAAAAAACACGGTACCAGTGTAGAATGTTATATAGAAGTAGCACCTGGTGTTAATTTGAATATAGGTGCAGCATACAGCAAAAAAGATGATAAATGGACGTTTAAAATTCTCAAGGAAAATCAGTTATATCTGGGTATAAAAGGTGTTGTAAGCGCCACCTTTGAAGCCGAAGTTTTCGTGGTAGAACTTAGAGCTGAGGCAGAAGCGACTATCGGTGCAGCAGCAGGTTTTGCTCTGGATGAGCATGATAATGGTCTGGATCTGGTTTTATACCATGACGGTATTAAGGGAACGTTTAAGTTTTCTGCTGATATAGGTTATAAAGTAGGTAAAAATAAAAAAGACAAATCGCTATCTGAAACAAATAATAATGCTGAAGAAGAGTGGCAATTATCTTCCCCTTTAAAAACTGAAGACTCGCCTTTACGTATTAATTTATATGGTAAAGAACGTATTACCTCCCATTCTGTGATTACTCCTCCTGCTCATTTTGAACCGTGGGCAATGGGTTCCAATCCGAATTGGGATAAAAATGAAGAGAATAAAACGGGATATAATGGAATCCCACAAAATTGAGGGCAACATATGAAGTTAAAATACATCATCCCAGCAATAATACTAGCAGGAGGCATTATGACATTAACAGCATTAGCCAGTAGTACCCCCCAAAAACTGCGCAGTCTTTTTAATATCCAGCAGGCTTATTGCGCTATTAAGACTAATGGCGTTATCGGATACGATAATCGTGATTCTGCCTGGCGTGGACGTGGTGGTGGAATTTCCAGTACCAACGCTTTAATGCTGATGGAAAACGGCGAGAATGTAATCAGCCTTGAGATTGGTGCACTGAATTGGTTTTCTGATAAGCCACTATCCCCGGAAGAGAGAGGTCATTTTGATCCACAATCCGCCTGTAGTCTGGAACTAGTGCGTTTTAACGGACAGGAAAAACAGACAATGTCATCAATAAAAGTAACCATCAGTCCGCAGGGATTACCTGAAGCACAGACTAACAGTTCACATCCCATCACTCGGACAAAAATTCTGGCAGAGCAGGTCATACCCGGACATATTGATCCCGATTATTTCGATAGCACCTATTTTCCACAGGGAATGGTACTCTATCGGTTTACGCAGAAAGTTACAGTAAGTGGTATTCCGGAATGGGCGTGGGTGAAAGCCGAACCGTTCACAGGCGGCAGTGAGCAGATTCAAAAGCTACGGGCGGCCTATAGTGAGATGGCGAGAATTATCAACAGCCGGGATCGAAACCGCCTGAAGGCGTATGATAAAACTGCACTGGAAGCGTGGTCTGCAACAACCGGTGACAGTGAAGATGAAATATTATTATCTCAATTTGCAAAGAATGAACTGGAAGAAGGGCAAGCGATGATACTCCCAATTAAATGGGAAAATTATGATGTCAGGGTTATGAATAAAGGGCGTATGGTTCAACTCTATAATAAATCAGATCAAACCTACTCCCCTTTAACCTATAAGTACACTGATGAAGATGGTGAAGAGATTTTAGGATGCTATGCTCCAGTGTTCTCATTAATTAATGGAGAGTTTGTTCCTATTACTTAAAATGAACCATACTGATACTCTAGTCATTTTTGTTATAACGTACTTTGGTTTTATTATGGAACAACTGGAAAATTCATGTCATTAGCCGCTAAAATTTCAGACAAAGGCACCCAGCACGATGGTTATTACGAAACCGTCATTACTGCGGGCTCCCCCACGGTATATATCGACGGATTACCCGCCGCCCGTATGGGTGACCCACTGACGCCACATGCAAAACCCAAACACCCACCTCACCCACGAAAAATAGCCAGTGGCTCATCCACTGTATTTATTGACGGGCTCCCCGCCGCCAGAACCGGTGATGCGGTGGACTGTGGCGGCGTCGTTATCGGCAGCGGCACCGTCAGTATTGGCTGATATCCGTTTTCAGGGAGAATATTATGCCACAAAATGGCCTGCGTTTTACGCTCGACGTGGACGGGTTACTGGCGATGAGCACCGCCGTGGTGAGCTTCACCCTTTATCAAAACCTCTCCACCCCCTTTACACTTACTGTCGATATCGCCAGCGGTCTCCCCGACCTCGCGGCTAAAAACTTTCTCGAGAAAAATGCCACCCTCACCGTCTGGCAGGGGAACGTTGTCCAGCGCCGCCTCAGCGGTATCATCACCGGCATGGAGCTTGGCGAGAACAACGA
>NZ_LXEU01000093.1 GCF_001654985.1 Kluyvera georgiana ATCC 51603 | reverse complement strand
GGAAGCGGATTTAACGAACTGCGGTTTGAGGATGCGACGGACCAGGAGCAGGTGTATATCCACGCGCAGAAGAACATGGACACGGAGGTACTGAATAACCGGACGACGGATGTAAAGGTGAACCATACGGAAACTATTGGTAACAACCAGAGCATTACCGTAGGGCTGGGCCAGACGGTTGCTGTAGGTAAAGAAAATGCCGGAGGGCATGATCAGAAAATCACCGTGATGCATGACCAGAGTATGAGCGTCGGGAATGACCAGACCCTCGAAGTCACAAACAATCGCACCAAAACGGTAGGTAACGATCAGGACAGTAAGGTAACGGGAAATGATACTGAAGAAGTAGAAAAATCCCAGACGATCACCATCGGTGAAGCGCTTTCGGTCACGGTCACTGATTCCATTGAATTTGTATGCGGGAAAAGTACATTGCGTATGGATAAAGATGGCTACATCACTATCAACGGGCATGAGTTATCTCTTGGAACAACTGGCGAACAGTATTACAAAGCGGATGGTGATATTAACCTACAGGCGAAAACCATTCTGGAGAATTAACCATGCAATTTGAATCATCAGTTTTACCTCTTGTTGAAGACAATGGCAGGCCCACAGAACTGCTGGACAAAATACTGGAAAGCGATGGGGCTCATCCTCCAGTTAATCCTTACCATATGCTTATTGGCCGGATTATTGCTGTTGATGATACGGGCACGTCTGTTGCGTTCAGTAACACTACATCCAAAGCCCTATCAGTATGCCCTTTGGAGAGAAAGGATATAGGAAGGCTGTGCGCAATCCAGTTCATCCAGGGAGATTTGAGCAAGCCATTGGTCATGGGGCTTATCCATACTCAGACTTCCACCGGACCAGGTGAAATACCGAAAACATCTGAAGTCTCCGTCAGGCGAAATGGAAAACAGGTGGTTATTCACGCTGATGATGAACTGGTACTCCAGTGTGGTGAATCCTGCATAGTCATGACAGCAGAAGGGACGGTTTACATTCGGGCACTTTATATTGACAGTCATGCACTGGCTACACAGCGGTTGCGTGGAGGGTCAGTTCAGGTTAATTAGGTAGGAATATGGAAATTATCAATGGTGCCCGGCACACTATCGCGGATATCACAACCGTCACGGATAAAGCTGGCCGGGAGCATGTAGTCGTCGTAATCAAAGCAACATATCGCATTCCTGCCAATGGTAAAGCCCCTCGTCCTCAACTCCCCCCCCAGCCTCTGAGCACCGAGGACAGCTTTGCAGGAGAACCAGGGCTATCAGCACCTCTATATGAAGTGGATTTTATACGATTCAAAGAAAAGTGTGATGTGCTGTTTAATGCCAGGGCCTATGCTCCACAGGGAAAGCCTGTCGAGGCACTTGATGTTGCAGTTAAGGTTGGTGCAATGCAAAAAGCATTGCATGTTGTCGGTCATCGACACTGGGACCGAAATGCTCCTGGTATGCTGAGCAGGCCAGAACCGTTCACCATTATGCCTCTTCTCTATGATCATGCCTTTGGCGGCGTTCAGCACTACAGAGATGGCAATGATCTCCTGCCTGATTTTTTCGGGGAAAATCCGATTGGCAAAGGCTATCTTAGCCCAAAAGGAGAGGATAACGCCGTGGAACTACCTAACCTTGAACTTATCAATAAGCCATTGTCATCAGCGTTGGAAAACTATGAACCAGTGGCATTGTCTGCTGTATCACGAAGCTGGATGCCACGCAGACGCTATGCCGGAACCTACGATCAACGCTGGAAGGATGAGTTTTTTCCTTTGCTCCCCGATGATTTTGATGAGCGCTATTTCCAGTGTGCTCCGGAAGATCAACAGATTGATTATCCTGTTGGTGGAGAAGAGGTTATTTTGCGTAACCTGATGCAGGGCCGTGATGAAGTACGATTTAAGCTTCCCAGGCTGGATAATTTACCTGTGAAGGTACTGATGTCTGATTACCAGGTACATACCCTGCCAGCCGTTGTTGATACGCTTTACTTTGAACCTGATGAAGCACGTTTCTCTGTTGTCTGGCGAGCCAGCCTGCCGGTAAAACGCCGCGTTCAGAGCATTCAGACAATCGCTGTCGGGCATGTATGCAGTAGCTGGTGGCAAGCCAGAGTAGCAGGTTCTCTGGGATGTACAGGATGCTCCGGCCAGCAGGGAGATACAACAATGGATGAATCTCCCCTTTCGGATAATGGTGAGGCGCTATGACAGCTTTACGTATTACAGCAACAGGAATGTGCTGCGCTGTCGGATATTCCACTGCGGCAGCAGTACCCGCTATCCGCGCAGGAATGGACCATTTCCGGGAAACGCAATTTGTTGACCCGCAAGGGAAATCGCTTATTGGCGCACAGCTTTACGGCATTGACCAGTGGGGAACCTCTCGAATGGGGTGGATGTTTCGGAGGGTATTGACTGAATGTCTGGCTAATGACAATCATGCCAGCGCCCTTAACAATACGGCCCTGATTTTGATTGTTCCCGAACCGGAGCGCCCCGGAGCCACTGAAAACTGGTCGGATGAAATCTACCAGGATTGCACGGCGCAGTACGACTTTCATCCTTGTTCTTGTGTAGTGCCGTCAGGAAAAGTTGGTCTGGTCTCTGCACTCGCGATGGCTTCAGATTTTTTGACGACAGGTCAAGTCCATCGAGTTTTGATAGCTGGCATGGACAGTTTTTTTAGTTCTGCGGCAATAACACACTATCTGGGGCAACAGCGTCTGTTAACCGGAGATAACAGCGATGGATTTATTCCCGGAGAAGCTGCCGGAGCCATAATAGTCACCCTCAACGAAAATCCAAATGATAACGGATTGATTATTTGTGGAATTGGCCAGGGCAATGAAGAGGCCCATATTTTACAGGATGAACTCCCTAATCGGGGGACTGGTCTGAACAAAGCGATTCGCAGGGCGGTGACTGACAGTGGGCATCCTTTGACAGAAACCCTGTTCCATATCAGTGCCGTCAGCCATGAGTCATTCTATTTCAGGGAAACTGAGCTGGCTGTCCTGCGTTCACTGGAACATAAAGTCGCTGATTACCCACATCTCATGCTGACCGCCAGTACCGGAGAGGTGGGAGCAGCGTCCGGCCCGTTGATGCTGGCATACCTGGCATCAGTCATGCCACGTCCGGATGGACCGGGGCGGAAAGGACTAATCCACCTCAGCGATGACTACGGGCACCGGG
>NZ_LXEU01000092.1 GCF_001654985.1 Kluyvera georgiana ATCC 51603 | reverse complement strand
GCCGAATGTGAAATTTGAAGGACTGGAAGTGCCGCGCCATGAAGATATAATGACGCATAACCACGGTTCAACAGCGAATACGCCTCCCAGCACTTATGTTGATACAAAAACAAGAACAGGTCCATGCGGTGAAGAAGTAAAAGAAGTTGAAAGGCATTGCAGACCTGAAAATCAGAAAAATGATGATAAGTCCCGGAAGGCCTCAAAGACCAGACTGGGGAAAATTATCTCTCCGGAAAAATTAAAAATACTGGAAGAAAAATCAAAAGCGATAAAAAACAAGCTTGGTTATAAAAAAAACTCACAGAACGACTGGATCGATGATCACTGTGAAGGGCTAATGCTTCGTCCGTGGTCGGATAAGCAGATCGATAATAATATCGATACAGAATTAAGGGATGAATTAAAAAAACTGACAAGCGATCTGGACAGATTAACTAAAGAAGCCATATCAGAAATAGAAAACTATTTCGCCGAAAAATTAAAACAGGCTGAGGATAAGGCAACTCAGGTTGTAATTGACAAACTTGAAAAAAAGTTGCAATTAAGGTCGCAGCACAAGGCGCTAAAGTTGTATTTAAAGGAGCAATAGCCGCAATTCCGTTTGCTGGGTGGATTATTTCTGGATCGTGGACAGCTTATGACATCTATGATATTAACGAGTCATACCAAGAGTTAGAAAAATTAAAAACACTCTATGAAGATGCTAAAGAAATCTTATTTGAGAATAAAAGAGCCAGGGCTGAGTTAGTAAAACTTATAGGTCAGATAGATGAAAAATCACCTATGCAACTCATTGCGGGAGGGATGGATATTTTTGCCAGATTAAATTCATGTACACGAGCAAGGCGTTGTCTGATGGTTCGGTATGACGACACGAGAGGGTACAGAAAGTCATTTGAAGGAAAAGGTTGCTGCCCCGGACAAACGGGACATCACCTGATTCCGGAAGCAATGGCAAAGAGTGGTTGTGAAAACTATAATCATGATGAAGCTCCGGTAATATGTGTAGAGGGTATTAACCAAAATCAGGGGTCGCATAAAACAGTACATGACAGATTGCATCTCGAAGTGCTTAGTGTTGGTGTGGGAACAGCAATTAAATATGATCCGACAGCAAGAGATATGGCAATAATTAGTTTTAAAACGGCATTTCCGGAATCGAAATGTGATGTAAAATGTTTAAAAGCTCAGCTTAATGCATTTTATGGAAAATGCAAAGGTGATATGACTGCTAAATCGGGAACCCGAGGTTCTCCAGAGCGTGATGATAATGATGATAACACTGAGGAGTAACTTTTATGCTGATTAACGATGAATTTATACATGGTTTCTATGGGAGTATTATTACGGACTGTTCTGTACGCTCTAAAAATTTTTTTGCATTCTCAGCGCGTAATATAGAAGAAAGTGATAAACATGATCTCACAGGGGAGTGGGATGTTACTAAGTATGGCTGTAGATTCTATTTAAACAAACCAGAAGGCAAACGAGTTGGTAAGGCAACATTAAGAAACTGGGGGCGTGTTTATTGTACCACCAGCACATTACCATCAGGATTATTTATTTATATAAGTGGCGAGGGATTAGTATATGTGGTAGGTGCGAATATAAAAAAAGATGAAAATATATCCAACTCATGGATAAATAAGCAGGCGCTTCCTGATTACCAGGGCGACGGCCCCGGCTATTTTGGCGTTTGCCGTGCTAAAATGCTTTTTGGTTATGCTTGGGTGTGTGGTCCGAGAGGTAATGTTGCCAAGAGAATCGGGGAGGATAAATGGGAATACCGGGGAAATCCTTTTCCCGACACAATGGATGTTTATGAACTGGATAACCAGATATTTATGGATATTGATGGTTTTTCAGAAAACGATATGTATGCAGTGGGTGGTCAGGGGCGAGTGTGGCATTACGATGGTCAGTCATGGAGTCAGGTTGCCTTCCCGACTAATATGTACCTGTACACTATTTGCTGTGGTGGGAATGGTGAGGTCTATATTGGGGCGCAGTCCGGTGCGGTGTTTAAAGGCAGAGGAGACAGATGGCAGCAAATTATTTCTGGCGGGATGGCAAAGCCCTTCAACGATATGGTCTGGTTTCAGGACAGGGTGTGGGCAACTTCTGATTATGGAATATGGGTCATAAAAAATGACGGCATTGAGGAGCCATTGATACCGGATGAAGTTATGATCTGTGCCGGGAGTATGGCTGTCGGGGATGGTGTTCTCTTAATAGCAGGAGAAGGTGGTGCAGCCTTTCATAATGGCACTTTGTGGCAAAGTTTATTTTTACAGAAAGAAATGACTGAAGCAGAGGATAATTCATAAAATAAAAATCACCCTTCATAGAAAGCTGCATTGCAACAAGCAGCAAATCAATACCGGGCACATCGACGGCATACCTGGCATAAGTAATGTCGCGTCCGGATGGACCGGGGCGGAAAGGACTAATCCACCTCAGCGATGACTACGGGCACCAGG
>NZ_LXEU01000091.1 GCF_001654985.1 Kluyvera georgiana ATCC 51603 | reverse complement strand
ACCGAATGTGAAATTTGAAGGACTGGAAGTGCCGCGCCATGAAGATATAATGACGCATAACCACGGTTCAACAGCGAATACGCCACCATCTTATTACATGGACAGTGCGAAAGTTGCCAAAGAGTGTGCAAAACAAAAGAAAAAAATGGAGGAGCACTGTAAACCAGATGAGCATCATCATCGAAAACGCAAAGGTATTCCAAAAGACCGGGAGAATGATAAAAATGATTCCTGGATTTTCGAGCATTGCGGACCGCTTATGCTTAAGCCTGGATTGAAACAATTTGATGAGTGGATAAATGAATGGGGGGATATTGATCGTTTGCTTGAAGATGCAAAAAATAAGCTGGAAAAGGAAGTTATTAAAAACATCGAAGAGAGAACAGATGATTTCTTAGGAGAAGCAATAAAAAAACAGTTAGGCAAAGGTATGCTAAAAAAACTCATACCTTACATAGGCTGGGTAATGACAGCCTGTGACGTGGTGGACGCAATTGAAGAATACAGCGAATTAAAGGACGAACTTAAAGAATTAAAGGAAATATTGGGCAAACAAAAAGAAGCCATTCAGACATTTCAAAAATATAAAGATAAAATCATAAACTTTGAAAAGCTATCCGAAAAAGAAAAAAGCTCCCTCGCTAATGAAATAATGGCTGAAACGCAGGCTGCTTATGCTTATGCGAATCGTTGTTTACGTGCCAGGAAATGTATGCTCGTTCCCTTTAGTAAGACCGACTCCCCCAACTCCTGGGGAGGAAAAGGATGCTGCCCGGGACAAACCGGACACCATCTGTTGCCTGATACCATGTTCCGGGATCTGGAGCAATCTGCGGCAGCCAGAAAGGTATGGAATAATGATCCCAGCCATCGGGATGAAAATGGAAAACTGAAAAGCAGAATGCCAAGGGATAAATACCCGACAAGAAAGTGTTGGGGGGACTATACAGAAGGTAAAGGCCCTACAATCTGCCTTGAAGGGAAGGATAATCACACAGGGTCGCATGGGATGATGCATGCGATGACAGGGAAACTAATAAGAAAAGAAAGTGTTGGGAAGGAAATGAAATATGAAACAGCCAGAAATATAGTTATTGATCAGGTTGCTGCAATGTATGGTTGTGATAAGTCATGCCTGAAAGCACAACTGGACAAAGCTTATGGAGATGCCTATACCTGCGGTGATTTGAATTCTGCAAGAGTAAATTCTGCTTCTGGTGAAGCTCAAAACCATAGTCAAGATAAAACTGAAACAGATAATACTGAAAATGAAGATAACTAAGGTGATAACATGATTATAGATGGAAGTATGTGGAAATTTTTTAAAAATTTTGATGTATATGATTGTACATACGGATTTGAACATGGCAGAGTTGGACTTTTGTTAATTGAAATTGTCGATGAAGATCATGAAGAGTATGATAATCCGTGGTATACCCCCAAGCAAAAACTGATTTCAATAGTTATCAATAACCCTCCAGAAAAACGTGTTTTCTCCATGCTTTTGGAGAACGTATCATTAGCAACCATATCTTCAGGTTGGACCCCCTCACAATCTGAATTTGTAATTTCCAGTACCGATCGCCAGGTCGTAAGCTATAAAACAAGGGAATACAAGGGGGTAGAGAATAGAATTGATATCCCCATTCCTGGCTCTTCTGATCTGAAACCTGCAATCAGCAAAGTTATCAGAGTAGGAGCCAGTGTTTATGCTATTGGTGGTGCTTTTCGGGTATACAAACGTATTACGCATCAGGTCTGGGAGGAGTGGTCAAAAACGTTACCTGTCCCGGATGGCTATATAGAGGGAAAAGCAGAGGCTATATCCCGGAGTTTATTTGAGGATTTATCTGGCTTTTCTGAATCGGACATGTATGCCGTAGGTGGAATGGGAACTGTTTATCATTTTGATGGAAAAAAATGGCAACAGATTGCATTTCCTACAAATAAGCTACTGTATACCGTTTGCTGCGGTGGTGATGGTTTCGTTTATATTGCAGATTTTGACGGTGCAATCTGGAAAGGCCGTGATGAAAAATGGGAAAAAATCATTAATGGCGCAATGAGTATGCCTTTCCTCGATATGGGATGGTTCGATGGGCGCCTCTGGTGCGCCAGCGATTATGGCATATGGGTGCTGGAAGATGAAAAACTTGTACTTGCCATGTACGCAAAACATAAACCAATACCACCCGAAGTAGCCGTTTTAAGTAAACGCATTGATGTTTCACCCGATGGTACCGTGATGATAGTGTGTGGTTCGCGGGGGGTAGCAATTTATAATGGCAATGAATGGAATGTCATGTTTGATTCAATGGAATTTGAATAACATACCTATCAGGCTGAAGTAATGAATAAAACAGTAGACGTTGAAATTATAAAACCACTGGTTCAGCAACATGCCAGAGATGGAAGTGCACGCAAACATGCTGGCTGTGATTTAATATTCCCTGTGGGGACACCTATTTATGCTGTTGCGGATGGCGTCCTGGTTCGTGGACCCTACTCCTTTTATTCTGGCACTTATGCCGTAGAAATCAGACATGGTAACCTTCTTCTTCGTTATGGCGAAATTGCTAATGGTTCATACACAGGAGGAAAATCTGTCAAAAAAGGACAAATTATTGCTAAAGTAGGGAGACTAGAAAGTGGTTCGTCCATGCTACATCTGGAGATTTATACCAACGCCGCATCTTCGGCCAGTCTTGCAACACGTGTAGGAGATTTCAGGAGGCGTTCTGATATAACAAATCCTGCACCATATCTGAATGAATGGAAAAATAATCTTCCCAAACCTTAATCTCCAAGGAATCGATGACGATGCTTAAAAATATAGTATTTCTCTTAGCTTTGATGCTATCTGGCATTGCTGGTTGTGCAGCAACCGAACCTGACAACATACTGTTGAATGACCTAAACGCTAATAATGTCGACATTGGTGAGGTTACTGATGGGGAGATTACTGATGATTTGAGGCACTCTACTTGTACTCTGAGCTTAGCCGACAATAAGGAAAAGGATTCCTATAACTATATTGAGGGTGCAATTTGCCCTGTGGGTGGAGAAGAGTGTACATACTCTGCCATCATGAAATTGAATGGAGAGATAACTATATTGAAGCAAATATCATCAGGAAAAAATACCTCAATATTCAAAAACAGAGACATTTCGGTCACTGTGGAACAGACTCCGATTGCAGAGTCAACAGAGGATGAGGAAGGAAGTGATATTAAAGCCGTTATCATCATCAAAACAAGAAACAGCGAAAAGAAATTTAATATGCTTGGATACTGCGGCGTTTAAAAACAAATCCTCTGGATAGTCTCATATAGGACATGAGGTTATGAGAAAAGCGAGAGCTGAAAATCATCGTAAAGCCGGGACTCAGGAAGAACTGGACTATGTGACACCACAGCCAGCCCCTCCCCGCCCCTACCCCGCGATTTGCATCGCAATACTGTCGGCCACCTGCTCCGCCAGCCGCAGCCGTTCCGCCGTAAGCGGTGCCGGCAGGCGAATTTTGAGTTGCCCAACCACCCGACCCTGAATCGGCTCGCAGCTGCTGTAAACCAGCTGAGCGCCGCCGCCCAGCACGCTGGCAATCTGCTGGAGATCCGGCCCGCGCCCGTTGGCGCCGTTAAAATGCAGCGTCAGCAGTTGCTGCCCCCGAGCGACAAACTCGACGTTTTCAACCCGTCCATGGTGCAATGTGCCTAACATCCCACGCGTAACCTCGTGCTGCGGGTCGCCAAATACGCGCCACACTTCACCCTGTTCGATAACGCGCCCCTTTTCCAGTACCGCGACCCGATCGCAGAGTGTGCGAATCACATCCATTTCATGAGTGATTAGAATAATCGTTAGCCATAGCCGCTGATTAATCTCTTTCAGTAAGCTAAGCACCGCCAACGTGTTCTCTGGGTCGAGCGCCGAGGTGGCTTCATCGCACAATAAAATCTCCGGCTGGGTAACCAGCGCACGGGCAATGCCGGTACGCTGCTTTTGCCCACCTGACAACCGCGCGGGCCAACTGTCACGCAAGGCTTCCAATCCCACTAATCGTAAAATATCGTCCACTCTCCGACGACGTTCAGCGGCAGGAATCCCGGCCATTCTCAGCGGCAGCTCGACATTCTCCGCCACTGTCTTCGTCGACATCAGATTGAAATGTTGAAAGATCATCGCCACACGACGGCGTAGATCCCGTAGCTGCCTTCGCCCATCCCCGCGAATGGGCACGCCATGAATCGCGATCTCTCCGCGATCGGCGCTTTCCAGACGGTTAAATAAGCGCAACAGCGTTGATTTCCCCGCACCGCTGCGCCCGATAATGCCGAACACTTCTCCGGCGTGGATATCCAGACTGATATCGTCCAGCGCCTGCACGCCGTTAGCGTAGGTTTTGCTGATGCCCTGCAGGCGAATATGCGGATGTTGCGTCATAGCCACTCTCCTAGAAACCGGGGGCGATCTTTCCCTGATACTTCGTCAGAATGAACTGGCGAACCGCATCGGAGTTGAGCGCTTTGGCCAGTTTCTGGATACCGGGGTCGTTAATGTTATCCGGGCGCGCGACGAGGTATTCGATATACAGGCTTTTGCCTTTCTCGACGATCAGCGCTTTATCGGTATCAATACCGGCTTCCAGCGCGTAGTTGGCGAAAATAAACGCCAGATCCACCTGACTCACCGCCCGGGCCAGCATGGCGCCTTCCAGCGGGCGAATCTTGAAGTGGTGCGGGTTGGCGGTGATATCCTTCTGTGTTGATTGCGGATCCTCCGGATGTTTCAACGTAATCAGCCCCGCCTCGCTCAGCAGCACCAACGCCCGCCCGGTATTGACCGGATCGTTAGGAATGGCAATGGTCGCCCCCTCCGGCAACTCGCTAAGACTTTTGTATTTCGTCGAATAAGCACCAAACGGCTCGATATGCACGCCGACCACCGGAACCAGATTGGTGTGGCGGCTCTTGTTGTAATCATCAAGGAACGGGCGATACTGGTAGTAGTTGGCATCCAGATTTTTTTCCGCCAGTTGCTGATTCGGCTGGATAAAGTCGTTAAAGACCTTCACCTGCAAATCAACGCCCTCCTTTGCTAGCGTCGGCTTCACAAACTCCAGAATTTCGGCATGCGGCACCGGCGTCGCGCCCACCACCAGCGTTTCGTTTGCGGCGGCAGAAAGGGAAAACAGCGCCAGCAACCCGGCAATCATCGTCTTTTTCATCATCTCACCCTGTCGGTATGGTTATTTTCGACTCATGCGGCGCACCAGGCGGTCGCCGCTCATTTGTAATATCTGCACCAGCGCAATCAGCAGGACGACCGTGACCGCCATGACGTCCGTCTGAAAACGCTGGTAGCCAAAGCGAATGGCGAGATCGCCCAGCCCGCCGCCGCCATGGAGGTGTAATCCACCAGCACAATCGCCGTGACGGTCACGGCGGCAATCAGACCCGAGCGTGATTCCGGCAGCAGCGTGTACCAAATAAGCTGCCAGGTATTGCCGCCCATCGCCCAGTTGGCTTCCACCAGCCCGTGATCGACCTCGCGTAGCGATGTCTCGACCAGACGTGCAAAGAACGGCGCGCAGCCCGCCACCAGCGGTGGTATCGTGCCCTGAACGCCCAGCGACGTTCCGGTAATCAGCGTGGTGAACGGAATCATCACAATCAGCAAAATAATGAACGGTAGAGAACGCATAACGTTCACCAGCAACGACAGCACGCGATGCAGCAATGGTGCATACAGCAGGCGCGGCTGTCCGGTCAGATACAGCAGAATGCCCAGCGGCAAACCGATCAGGATGGTAAAACCGAGCGCCCAGCCCAGCATGGTTAACGTATCGACTCCGGCTTCGGCCACGTCCCCCCAGTCAATCTCAGCGAGAAAAGCGAGCATGATCTCTCCTAGTTCCAGTCGTGACGCGCCGGAGCCTTGCCGTTGAGAACCCAGTTGCCAAGCAGGTGGTATTTCCAGCGCACAGGATCGTGCAGCGTGTGCACGCGGCCATTACGCCAGTGGCGATCGAAGTTGTAGCGTGGATGGGTTGAACGCGTTCCCCCCAGCTCAAACAGCCGTGAAGCGGCCTCCAGCGCGGCTTCGGTGGTAAAGATTTTGGCGCGCGCCACGGCGAGCGAAGCCAGCGCCACCGTCTTTCGCTCAAATGATGCTTATAACGGTCCAGTACCTTTCCGGCCTGCTCCAGCAGCGCTTCCGCAGCGGCAATGCGGCTGTCGAGCACGCCAATCTGGTAAATGGTCAACGGATCGTCGCCAGCGCGTTCCACGCCGGCATCAATCCACGGACGAGCAAATTGATTCACAAAACTGACGGTGTCGTTCAGCGCCGCACGGGCGATTCCGGCGTCAATCGCCGCCGTCGTCAGCTGCGCAAACGGCCCGGCCAGAGTTGGCGTGTCGTACGACTTCCAGCTCGCAATCAGATTGAACGGCTCAACCGGCAGATTGTCGACCAGCACCGTGCCGCTCGAGGTTGTGCGTTGCCCCAGACATGCCCAGTCGTTAACCACCGTCAGCCCCGGTGCGCGCCGCGGCACAAACGCCAGCTGCGCTCGCCCCTCTTCGTCCAGCGCCAGCACGCCCAGCCAGTGCGCATACAGAGAACCGGTGCAATAACCTTTACGTCCGTTGATACGCAGCCCTTCTGCCGTGCGGGTCAATCGGGTCTGGATATCCTGCACCGTCTTGCCGCCGGTTTCCGACAGCGCGTTGGCAAAACGGTGGCCGCTGAGCGCCAGTTCAAAGAAAAAGCGTCGCTGTTCGTCGCTGCCCTGCAGGCGAATATCTTCCAGCAGGCAGTAATGGTTTTGCGGGATTTGTCCCAGCGCCGGATCCGCCGCGGAGATAATCGCAATGACCGCCGCCAGCGTGGCAGCCGACACCTCCGCGCCGCCATATTCACGCGGAATGGTGATGCCCCACAGCCCACTGTTGGAAAAGGTGTCCACTACCTCTGGCGGCACAACGCCGCTGAGGTCGCGTTCCGCGGCGCCGGGCTGCAAATACGCGGCAATTTCATGGGCAATACTGATGGCTTCCTCATCGCTGGTGATGCGATAAGCATGAGGGGGGTGTTGAATATAATCTGGGGTATCCTGGGTTACTGGCATAGCATCATCTCTTTGATATTATCCGCGCGTGCCAACACAATTATCCGCTTGATATTTGTACATATCCTTTTCTGGAATGAATTATCGTGTCTTTACGCTGTTAAGTTATATCTGTTGATAGCAAGCTTTGCGCCAGCATCGATGGTCATATATTTCAATGAATTAGAGAGTGTGGGTGCCATCTGCGGTGTGAAATGCAACTGGCTTGCGCCGCGGCTGTCGCATTTGCAACAGCCATAAACAACAAAGCCCGGTTTCCCGGGCTTTGCAGACGTGACAACGGTTAGTAGTAGGCTTTCAGCGTACGCTGGCACAGCGCCGAACGTACGCAATCCTCTTTGGTGAATCGAACGATCCCGATCATCTCATCTTCTTCAAAACGCTCCAGCGCATCGCTAAGGCCAGACTGAACGCCGCGCGGCAGGTCACACTGGGTGATATCCCCGTTCACGATAACCGTGACGTTCTCCCCGAGGCGGGTTAAAAACATCTTCATTTGTGCCGCCGTGACGTTCTGGGCCTCGTCCAGAATCACCACCGCATTTTCAAATGTTCGTCCGCGCATATAGGCGAACGGCGCGATCTCTACCTTACCAATTTCCGGGCGCAGGCAATATTGCATAAAGGAGGCACCCAGTCGTTTCACCAGCACGTCGTAGACGGGGCGGAAATACGGGGCGAATTTCTCCGAGATGTCGCCGGGCAGGAACCCCAGGTCTTCGTCGGCCTGAAGGACGGGGCGCGTCACGATAATCTTCTCGACGTCCTTGTGGATGAGCGCCTCCGCGGCTTTCGCCGCGCTGATCCAGGTCTTGCCGCAGCCCGCTTCGCCGGTCGCGAAGATCAGCTGCTTACTCTCGATAGCATTCAGGTAGTGGGCCTGAGCGTCATTGCGGGCCGCAATCGGCGAGTGGTCACGGGTATCCCGCGCCATGCCTATCGCTTCCACACCACTCATCTGCACAAGCGAGGTGACCGATTCTTCTTCACGTTGTTTATGACTGCGTGAATCCCGTCTCAGCACACGTTTTGCTTCGCGACGAGCTTTGATCACTGCTTTTTGTCTTCCCATGGATAGCACCTTGAGTTGTTAGTTTACATCACACGCGCTAACGGCAGCGCGATTATGCGCACGAACGTCTGAGGTTTGGCTTCCTTGTAAGCCATAGCAACTGCCTGTCGAAATGACGCCAACGCACGGCTACGCGCACCGCGCATCGGGTCGGGAACTGCGAGTTGAATTTGATACAGGAGAAAATTTGAGGTGACGAAATCGCTGCCGGAGATGGGGCCTCCGCGCTGGATGGTGCGGGCTGTTGGTCTGTTGAGTCCAGTCAAGGACGCTACCATTCGCGATCTCCATAGTGAAACGGAAACTACCGCTTTATTTATTATTACATCTAAAACAACCAAAGATGCAACATGATATTTACATAAATTCAACGATAGATGACAGAGATAGCATCTGACACTTATATGACAGTTTTATATCAATCTGGGAGAAAATGGAAAAAAGGACTGATTTTTGGCGATATTTTGACATTTGGGGGGAATCCTGGGGCGCTTGCGCTCGCCAGGGCGACAAATGTGTGCCGTACATTGCCGGATGGCGGCGAAAACGCCTTATCCGGCCTATAAACACAAACCCGGCGTCGCGATGTGCGGCCGGGCGACAAATATGCATCGAACGATGTAGCCCGGCCAAGTGAAGCGCCGCCGGGACTGCACTCAGGCCAGCAACAATGTACTCCCCAGATAGCTCTGCTCCGACACCACGCCCGGCAGCACGAAGAAATACCCGCCGCCAATCGGCTTTACATACTCCTCCAGCGCCTCACCGTTCAAACGCTTCTGCACCGTCAGGAACCCTTTCTCAAGATCGTGCTGGTAGCAGACAAACAGCAGCCCCATATCCAGTTGCCCCGAGTTGGTGACCCCCAGCGAATAGCTATAGCCGCGACGCATCATCAGGCTCGACTGCGTCTCTTTAGTACGCGGGTTAGCGAGACGAATGTGGCTATCCAGCGCTATCACCTCACCGTGCGGATCGCGGCTGTAGTCCGGCACATCGTGCTCGTTGCGCATCCCCAGCGGCGCGCCGCTGTGCTTGTCACGGCCAAAGATCGTCTGCTGCTCTTTGAGCGGCGTGCGATCCCAGAACTCAACGTGGAACTGGATGATGCGCACCGCCTGGTACGAACCGCCCTTTGCCCACGCGGGCTCATCCTGATCGCCGGTTACCCACACCACCTCATCCATCAGCGGCTTATCGTGGCTGTCCGGGTTGGCGGTACCGTCTTTAAAGCCCAGCAGGTTCACCGGCGTCTCTTTGCCCTTGCTGCGCGCGGCGTGGTCGGAGATAAACCCTTCCCGCTTCCAGCGCACGCTCAGCAGATCCGGCGTGTGCTTAATAATATCGCGCAGCGCATGGATCACCGTATCCTGAGTATTGGCACAAATCTGCAGCAGCAGATCGCCATGGCACAGCGCCGCGTCCAGCGAATCGTTGGGGAAGCGCACCATTTTTTGCAGCTTCTTCGGCGCTTTATCGGCCAGGCCAAAGCGGCTGTCAAACAGCGAGTGTCCAACCGACACCGTCATGGTCAGGTTATCCGGGGCAATAAATGCCCCGAGAATGCCAGAATCCATCGGCGGCAGTCGCGGGTTCGGCGTATCCGGTGCGGGACCGCCCTTCGTGAGAAAGGCAATACGGTCGGTCAGCAGACGGAACAGGCGCTCAAGATCGGCCTTATCCGCCGCCAGCACATCAAACGCCACCAGCATCATCGACGCCTGCTGCGGCGTCAGCACGCCCGCCTGATGCTCGCCGTAAAACGGCTGCGTCTCCATGCGGCTATTAGCCACCGGCGCGTCGCTGTCCTTCGCCGCATGCGCTACCGGGCAGCCGCCGGAAATCGCCAGCGCGCCACCCAGCGCGCCGATCCCTTTTAATAAACGACGACGTGAAGGTTCATTCAGCTCGTCTGCGTAGTGCTTTGCCATCGTACTTAGTCCAGTCCCAGAATCCCACGCAGCTGCGCCAGATCTTCCGCCAGCGTGGTGATCGGCCCTTTCAGCGCATTACGGTCCGCATCGGTCAGCTTATCGTAGGTTTCAAAACCGTCTTTGGTACGATATTTGCCGAGGATACCGTCCACTTTCTTGAAGTTGGCGTCAACTTTTGCCAGCAGCGCGCTGTTTTCTTTTTGCAGCTGCGGACGCAGCAGGTCAACAATCTTCTGCGCGCCGTCGATGTTGGCCTGGAAGTCCCACAGATCGGTATGGCTGTAGCGGTCTTCTTCACCGCTGATTTTGCTCGCCGCCACTTCCTCAATCAGGCCAGCCGCGCCGCCCACCACTTTTGACGGCGGGAAGGCCAGCTCGTCGATGCGTTTTTGCAGCTCCAGCACATCGCTGTTCAGCTGGTCGGCATAGTGCTCCATCCCTTTGGTGCTGTTATCACCAAACAGCGCTTTTTCCAGACGATGGAAACCGGTGAATTTCGGATCCGCCGCTTTCTGCTCGTAATCGTCTTCACGGGCATCAATACTGCCGTCCAGGTCGGAAAATAGTTCGGCGATCGGCTCAATACGCTCGTAGTGCTGGCGCGTCGGCGCATACTGGGATTTCGCTTTTTCGATATCGCCCGCTTTCACCGCGTCGGTAAAGGCTTTGGAGCCCTGCACCAGCGCGGCGGTTTCCGCCGTCACATAGGTTTTATAGGCGGTGATAGCGTCGTTGAGGCTCAGCAACGCGTTGGTTTTCGCCGCATCTTTGGTGGCTTCGCCTTTCACGATCAGCTTGCCTTTCGGGTTGGTCAGCAGGCCGCAGGTCATGTCATATTCGCCCGGCTGCAGGTTGGCGGTCATCTTCTGAGTGAAGCCCGGCGCGATATTTTCGCGCTCTTCCACCACCATCACCCCTTTGAGGATCTCCCACTCCAGCGCCTTCTGGCTGTGGTTCTGAATGATAAACTGGGTTTTACCGGCGTTCACGGTGATGGACATCGGTTCGCACTGCTTGTCATTGACGGTGACTTTAACCTGCGGAATATCCGCAGCCTGCGCCATAAAAGCGGATGAGAAAAGCGCAGCAATACCCAACTGCAACGCGCTGCGGTGGAAGTTCTTAGTCATGGTCCATCCCTTTCAAAAGTATGTTGTCACTAAGCAACCGTTATCAGCCTTACGGGGCGATACGTGATGTTGAAGTCGTTACGCGCGGCGGCCAGAAGAACAGCGCCAGCGCCGGAATCAGATACAGGAAATAGACCGCCACTTCGCTAACGCTCGGCGCTTCCTGATAACCAAAGATGCCTTCCAGCAGGGTGCCAAAAAGCGAATGCGTAGTCAGGGTGCCGCTGAGATCGAAGGCGACGTCCTGGAAAGCGTTCCACAGACCAGCCTCGTGGAAAGCGCGAATGGCTCCCGCAGCCAGCCCTGCAGCCACCAGCAGAATAAAAAGGCTGGTCCAACGGAAGAAGACGCCAAGGTTGAGGCGAATGCCGCCCCAATACAGCAGAAAGCCCAGCACTATCGCTGTCGCCAGCCCCAGCATCGCGCCTAACGGCGGCCAGATGCCGAGATCCTGCTGGAAAGCCGCCAACAGGAAGAAGACCGACTCCAGCCCTTCGCGCGCCACGGCGAAAAAGACCATCATAATCAGCGCCCAACCGTGGTTGTTGCCCTTCTGCAACGCGTTATCCACCGCCAGCTCAAGCTGCTGTTTAACGTTGCGCGACACTTTGCGCATCCAGAACACCATCCACGTCAGAATCACGACCGCCACTACGGCCACCAGCCCTTCAAACAGCTCCTGCTCCTTTTGCGGGAACTCGCCGGTAGTCTCGTTGATAAAGATGCCTAACCCTAAGCACAGCGCGGCGGCCAGAATCACGCCAATCCACATTACCCCAATCCAGCGACCGCGCTGGGTACGTTTCAGATAGCTGGCAATCAGGCTGACAATCAGCGCCGCTTCCAGCCCTTCGCGCAACATGATGAGAAAAGGAACAAACATGCAAACACCCTTAAATGTGAAACGCCGTCAACTTTTGCAAAGACAGGTAAATGTGAGTGATAGTGATTATCATTAAGCAAAAAGGAAACACAAGCGAAATATGATGGAAATGATGACGAGATGTAAAAGAATAGCGGGGATATAGTTGCGTTAATTATCACTAGCGCGCTATAGCAATACGCGTAAAAAAACCCGCGAAGCCGCGGGTTTATGTAGGCCTGATAAGCGCAGCGCCATCAGGCAGCTCGGGGCAGATTGCCGGATGGCGGCGTGAACGCCTTATCCGGCCTACCGCGCTATGGTAATACACGTAATGTAGGCCTGATAAGCGTAGCGCCATCAGGCAATTCGGTGCAGATTACCGGATGGCAGCGTACAACCTTACTCTTGCTGTAAACGCGACGGCGGTGCAGAGTGGTAATGCGCATCCGCTTTGGCGAAGCGCTCCTGCATACTGGCCGACGGCGCTTTACCCAGCAGGCTGAACAGCACGATGCCAACGCTACCGAAGATAAAGCCCGGGATAATTTCGTACAGGCCCAGCCAGCCGAACTGTTTCCAGACGATAACGGTAGCGGCACCGATGATCATCCCCGCCAGCGCGCCGTTGCGCGTCATGCGTGACCACATGACCGAGAACAGTACCACCGGCCCGAACGCCGCGCCAAAGCCAGCCCACGCGTAGCTCACCAGGCCCAGCACGCGGTTTTCCGGATTAGCAGCCAGCGCAATCGCTACCAGCGCGACCACCAGCACCATCAGACGCCCTACCCACACCAGCTCTTTCTGGCTGGCGTTTTTGCGCAGGAATGCCTTGTACAGATCTTCGGTAATCGCGCTTGAACAAACCAGCAGCTGGCAGCTCAGCGTCGACATCACCGCCGCCAGAATGGCCGACAGCAGAATACCGGCAATCCACGGGTTAAACAGAATCTGCGCCAGCTCAATGAACACGCGCTCGGCGTTCTGGCTGACCGGGCCTGCGACAGACGGGTTATTCTGGAAGTAGGCAATGCCGAAGAAACCGACCGCCACCGCGCCTGCAAGGCACAGGATCATCCAGGTCATACTGATACGACGAGCATGCACGATGCTGTGGTGGGAGTCCGCAGCCATAAAGCGCGCCAGGATATGCGGCTGACCAAAGTAACCCAGCCCCCAGCCCATCAGCGAAACAATCGCCACGAAATTCAGCCCTTTGAGCATATCCACGTTCTCAATGCTCTTTTGCTTAATCACTTCCAGCGAATCACCCAGCCCGCCCACGGCAAAGATCACGATAACCGGCGTCAGGATCAGGGCAAAAATCATCAGGCTCGCCTGCACGGTATCGGTCCAGCTCACCGCGAGGAAACCGCCGATAAAGGTGTAGAGAATCGTCGCCGCCGCGCCGGCCCACAGTGCGGTTTCATAGCTCATGCCGAAGGTGCTCTCGAACAGGCGAGCGCCGGCCACAATCCCGGAGGCACAGTAAATGGTGAAGAACAGCAGAATCACCAGCGCGGAGATGATCCGCAGTACGCGGCTGTTATCTTCGAAGCGACCGGTGAAATAGTCCGGCAGGGTTAAGGCGTTGTTGTTGGCTTCGGTGTGGACGCGCAGACGCCCGGCCACCAGTTTCCAGTTGATCCACGCGCCCAGCGTCAGTCCAATGGCGATCCAGCTCTCTGAAATCCCGGCGATAAAAATCGCTCCCGGCAGGCCCATCAGCAGCCAGCCGCTCATATCAGAGGCTCCCGCAGAAAGCGCGGTCACGAAGGGACCAAGACTGCGGCCACCGAGAATATAGTCGTCAAAGTTTTTGGTGTTGCGCCATGCAAAAAAGCCAATGAGGATCATGCCAAAAATATAGACAAGAAAGGTCACCAGCATCGGTGTGCTTATAGTCATTCAACTCTCCAGAATTATGCGTCGGCAATATCCCAATTTGCCGTTTTTATCATTGCCGAAACGGGGCAATAATTTGAAGCGACCGTATCCTGACGGAAGCCGAATTTTTTCACAAACGATTTAACACCGCATTTACATTGAATGCACCAGGCCAGCGATAGCATTTTTCTATAGGTTGCACTCCCTCACGCTTTTTCGGGTTGCACCAAAAATAACTGTTAACTAGCGCATAAAATCACGCCTCACCGCGTATTGCTCACCGCCTTTATCATAAGTTTTGCCATTAACA
>NZ_LXEU01000090.1 GCF_001654985.1 Kluyvera georgiana ATCC 51603 | reverse complement strand
TTAATTCATTTTTAAGCCTGCAACGGGCGTCACATTTAACACGGTTGCACAAAGTTGCAACATGGTGGATATTCCTGTTACGCAAAATAATATGACAACCGAGCAACAGGAGTAGATGGCATGGGCACCACCACCATGGGGGTTAAGCTGGATGACGCAACGCGTGAGCGAATTAAGAGTGCAGCGACCCGAATCGACCGTACCCCTCACTGGCTGATCAAGCAGGCAATTTTCAATTATCTGGAAAAGCTGGAAAACGATGAGGTCCTGCCGGAGCTACCTGCTCTGCTGTCCGGCGCAGCCAACGAAAGTGATGAAACGGCTCACGCGGCGGACGAGAACCATCAGCCGTTCCTCGAATTTGCCGAGCAAATCCTGCCCCAGTCGGTGACCCGCGCCGCGATCACCGCCGCCTGGCGTCGCAGCGAAACCGACGCCGTGCCGATGCTGCTGGAACAGGCCCGTCTGCCGCAACCGATCGCCGAGCAGGCGCATCAGCTGGCGTGGAAGCTGGCGGAAAAACTGCGCAACCAGAAGACCGCCAGCGGCCGTGCGGGCATGGTGCAAAGCCTGCTGCAAGAGTTCTCCCTCTCCTCTCAGGAAGGCGTGGCGCTGATGTGTCTGGCGGAAGCGCTGCTGCGTATTCCGGATAAAGCCACCCGCGATGCGCTGATTCGCGACAAAATCAGCAACGGCAACTGGCAGTCACACATTGGCCGCAGCCCGTCGCTGTTCGTCAACGCTGCAACCTGGGGTCTGCTGTTTACCGGCAAGCTGGTCTCTACCCACAATGAAACCAGCCTCTCGCGCTCGCTGAACCGCATTATCGGCAAGAGCGGCGAGCCGCTGGTGCGCAAAGGCGTGGATATGGCGATGCGCCTGATGGGAGAGCAGTTCGTGACCGGTGAAACCATCGCCGAAGCGCTGGCTAACGCCCGCAAGCTGGAAGAGAAAGGCTTCCGCTACTCCTACGATATGCTCGGCGAAGCCGCGCTGACCGCCGCCGACGCTCAGGCCTATATGGTCTCTTATCAGCAGGCGATTCACGCCATTGGCAAAGCCTCCAACGGTCGCGGCATCTATGAAGGCCCGGGCATTTCCATCAAGCTCTCCGCCCTGCATCCTCGCTACAGCCGCGCACAGTATGACCGCGTGATGGATGAGCTCTACCCGCGTCTGAAGTCGCTGACGCTGCTGGCGCGTCAGTACGATATCGGCATTAACATCGACGCCGAAGAGGCCGATCGTCTGGAGATCTCCCTCGATCTGCTGGAAAAACTGTGCTTTGAACCGGAGCTGGCGGGCTGGAACGGCATTGGCTTCGTCATCCAGGCTTACCAGAAGCGCTGCCCGTTCGTTATTGATTATCTGATAGACCTCGCCACCCGCAGCCGTCGCCGCCTGATGATCCGTCTGGTGAAAGGCGCCTACTGGGATAGCGAAATCAAACGCGCGCAGATGGACGGCCTTGAAGGCTACCCGGTCTACACCCGCAAGGTCTACACCGACGTCTCCTATCTGGCCTGCGCCAAAAAGCTGCTCGGCGTACCGAACCTGATCTACCCGCAGTTTGCCACCCATAACGCCCATACCCTGGCGGCGATTTATCAGCTGGCCGGCAACAACTATTATCCTGGTCAGTACGAGTTCCAGTGCCTGCACGGTATGGGCGAACCGCTGTACGAACAGGTGGTCGGTAAAGTGGCCGATGGCAAGCTGAACCGCCCGTGCCGTATCTACGCGCCGGTCGGCACGCACGAAACGCTGCTGGCCTATCTGGTCCGCCGTCTGCTGGAAAACGGCGCCAATACCTCCTTCGTTAACCGCATCGCCGACCACAACCTGCCGCTGGACGAACTGGTTGCCGACCCGGTGCTGGCCGTTGAGAAAATGGCCCTGCAAGAAGGGACGCCCGGCCTGCCGCATCCGAAAATCCCGCTGCCGCGCGATCTCTACGGTAAAGGGCGCATTAACTCGGCCGGTCTGGATATCGCCAACGAACACCGCCTGGCGTCGCTCTCCTCCTCGCTGCTCAACAGCGCGCTGCACAAGTGGACGGCCAAACCGATGCTGGAGCACCCGGTTGCCGATGGGGATATGACGCCGGTGATTAACCCGGCGGAACCGAAAGACATTGTCGGTTACGTGCGTGAAGCCAGCGAGCAGGAAGTGGAACAGGCGCTGGAAAGCGCGGTCAACAACGCGCCAATCTGGTTCGCGACGCCGCCGCAGGAGCGCGCCGCCATTCTGGAACGCGCCGCCGTGCTGATGGAAGATCAGATGCAGCCGTTGATGGGTATCCTGGTGCGTGAAGCCGGGAAAACCTTCAGCAACGCGATCGCTGAAGTACGCGAGGCCGTGGACTTCCTGCACTACTATGCCGGTCAGGTGCGTGACGATTTTGATAATGAAACCCACCGTCCGTTAGGCCCGGTGGTCTGTATCAGCCCGTGGAACTTCCCGCTGGCTATCTTTATGGGTCAGGTGGCGGCCGCGCTGGCCGCGGGCAACAGCGTGCTGGCAAAACCCGCCGAGCAAACGCCGCTGATTGCCGCGCAAGGTATCGCGCTGCTGCTGGAAGCAGGCGTGCCGGCTGGCGTCGTCCAACTACTGCCGGGCCGCGGTGAAACGGTCGGCGCGCAGCTGACCGCCGATGCCCGCGTGCGCGGCGTGATGTTCACCGGCTCCACCGACGTAGCCAGCCTGCTGCAACGCAATATCGCCACCCGCCTGGACGCACAGGGTCGCCCGACGCCGCTTATCGCCGAAACCGGCGGCATGAACGCGATGATCGTCGACTCCTCCGCCCTCACCGAGCAGGTGGTGGTTGACGTGGTTGCCTCGGCGTTCGACAGCGCCGGACAGCGCTGCTCGGCGCTGCGTATTCTGTGTTTGCAGGATGATGTTGCGGACCACACCCTGACCATGCTGCGCGGCGCGATGGCCGAGTGCCGGATGGGCAACCCGGGCCGTCTGACCACCGACATTGGGCCGGTTATCGATGCCGAAGCGAAAGCCAATATTGAGCAGCACATTCAGGCGATGCGCGCCAAGGGGCGTACGGTATTCCAGGCCGCGCGTGAGAACGCCGAAGACAGCCGCGAATGGCAGAGCGGAACCTTTATTCCGCCGACGCTTATCGAACTGGAAAGCTTCGACGAGCTGAAAAAAGAGGTCTTTGGCCCGGTACTGCACGTCGTGCGCTACAGCCGTAACCAGTTGGAAACGCTCATTGAACAGATTAACGCTTCCGGCTACGGCCTGACGCTGGGCGTGCATACCCGTATTGATGAAACCATCGCCCAGGTCACCGGCAGCGCCAAAGTGGGCAACCTGTACGTCAACCGGAATATGGTCGGCGCAGTGGTTGGCGTGCAGCCGTTCGGCGGTGAAGGGCTTTCCGGCACCGGTCCGAAAGCGGGCGGCCCGATGTATCTGTACCGCCTGCTGGCCAGCCGTCCGGAAACGGCGCTCGCCACCACGCTGGCGCGTCAGGATACCGGTCAGGTTGTCGATAGTCAGTTAAAAACGCTGCTGGAAAAACCGTTGCTCGCGTTGCAGGAATGGATGACGGACCGCCCGGAACTGCTGGCGCTGAGCAAACAGTACCGCGAACTGGCGCAGGCCGGAACCCAGCGCGTGCTGCCGGGGCCGACCGGCGAACGCAACACCTGGACGCTGGTGCCGCGCGAGCGCGTGCTGTGCGTCGCGGATAACGAATCGGATCTGCTGACCCAACTGGCGGCGGTGATGGCGGTAGGCAGCGAAGTGCTTTGGCCGGACGCGCCGTTGCAGCGCGAACTGGCGAAAACGCTGCCGAAAGCCGTCACCGAGCGTCTGCACTTTGCCAAACCAGAAGCGCTAATGAACGCGTTCTTTGATGCGGCAATCTACCACGGCGACTCCGACCAGCTGCGCGAACTGTGTGAGCAGGTTGCGGCGCGCGACGGCGCGATTGTTTCGGTTCAGGGCTTCGCGCGCGGGGAAACCAACCTGCTGCTGGAGCGTCTGTATCATGAACGCTCGCTCAGCGTGAACACCGCGGCAGCAGGCGGTAACGCCAGCCTGATGACGATTGGTTAATAAGAAGTTCAAACCGGCGGTTGCCTTATTTGTAGGCCGGATAAAGCGTTTACGCTGCCATCGGCGATGTGCACGCATCGCCTGATGGCGCTACGCTTATCAGGCCTACCCGGCCTGAGCGACCATTAAAAAACGGACTTCGTCGTCCACACCCGGCTGCGCCAGCGACGATACATCAGCATCGCCCGCAGCCCTTCATCAATAATGTAGGCCAGCCACACCCCCACCAGCCCCAGGCCAATATAAACGCCCAGCAGATATGAGAACGGCAGGCTGACAACCCACATCACAATAATGCCGCAGATAAACGGGAAGCGAACGTCGCCGGTCGCGTTAAGGCTGCTGATCACAATGATATTGGTCGCACGCCCAAGCTCGAGCAAAATAGACAGCATAAACAGCTTTTTGGTCAGGGCGATAACCTGCTGGTTAGGCGTAAAGAGCTGCATGATCGGCTCGGCCAGCAAAAAGATAGCCAGGCTGAGAGAAAAAGCCACCAGCAGCCCCAGCCGCCAGCTTTTAATGCCCTGCCGGTAGGCAGACTCAATTTCCCTCGCCCCCACCGCGCGGCCAATAATAATCTGCGAGGCCTGGCCTATCGACATCGCAAACAGCGCCACGAACTGGCTGATGGTTGACGCATACACTTTGGTGGTCAGCGCCTCGGTGCCGAGAAAGGCGATAATCGCGGTCACCACCAGCTGCGACCCGGCGTAGGAGAGGTTCTCCCCGGCTGACGGCAGGCCAAAGCGCAGAATGGCCCCCAGCATTTTGCGCGAGCACTGTCGCAGCTTCTGCCAGCGAAACACGTAGCCGATGTATTTTTTCAGCATCCACGCCGACATCAGCATACCGATGACGTTGGCAATGCACACCGCGATTCCGACGCCGGTAACGCCCAGCCCAAGAAAGCTGAGTTTGCCGTAGAGAAACAGGTAGTTAAATACCACGTTCACCACGCTGACGGTAATCGGCACCAGCATCGCCTGACGCACAAAGCCGTGGGTACGCAGAATAGGTAAGATTGACGAATACAGCGCGATAATCACCGAAATACCGCCGATGATGCGGATAAACGGCGAACCGACCACCACCAGCTCATCGCTTAGCCCGAGCATCCGCAGGAAGGCATCGCCAAACAGCACAAACACCAGGCTCATCGCGACGCCGATCAGAAACGCCACGACCAGCCCATTAGTGATCACCCGCTCTATGCGCCGAAAACGCTTCGCGCCCAGCAGCTGCGCCACCACAATCTGCACGCCAACGGTGAGAAAACCGTAGAAGATCACCGAAATAGCGAGGATCTGGTTAGCGACGCCGGTGGCGGCAACCGCCTCATCCGAATAGTGCCCTAACATAAAGACGCTGACGTAGCCGAGCATCAATCGCAGCAGCTGCTCGACAAATATTGGCCATGCCAGAGTAAAAAGCCCCAGCCGAACCAGACTTTCCGTGCCCGTCATCGCTGACGCTCTCCCTTTTTCAGTCTACACACTCACCCAACGCGGGATGATCAACCTTCTACACCCAAGGCGTCTATCCGAACATTGCGCTCGCCTTCAAAATCAGAAAAACGCACGGTGGTTGGAGGAGATTCCGGGTTAAAATCGTGTTATATCCTGAGCCTATGCTCTGTATGAACACCTTTGGGAGTTATCGAATGAAACGTGCCTTAACCGCTCTCGCCCTGCTGCTAACCAGCAGTTACGCACTGGCAGATGCGTGCGACAGCGCCAACACGCAGGCCGAGCTGAACAGCTGCAGCGCCGAGCAATATCAGGCCGCGGATAAGAAGCTGAATCAAACCTGGCAGGATGTGCTCAAGCGCGCGGAACCCGCGCAGCGCGACTTACTCAAGAAGGCCCAGAGCGCGTGGATTGCCCTACGCGACGCGGACTGCGCGTTTATCAGCTCCAGCAGCCAGGGTGGCAGCGTACAGCCGATGGTCAACAATCAGTGCCTGACGGATAAAACCAACGAACGTGAAGCGTTTCTCGCCTCGCTGCTGCAATGTGAAGAGGGCGACCTGAGCTGCCCGCTGCCGCCGGCCAGCTAGCGTACGCGAATACCGTCGATGATAATCCGCTGGACGTTTTCGACGGTCTGCTGGAAGAACGCCTCGTCGCGCAGCGTTTTCCCGGTGACCGCCTCCACCTGAGTGGCAAAATCGGCATAGTGCTGGGTGGCCGCCCAAATCATAAAAATCAGATGATGGGGGTCGATGGGCGCCAATTTTCCGCTCTTCACCCACGCCGCGATAATCGCCGATTTATCGGCCACCAGCGTTTTTAAATCGCCGGTCAGTTCATCCATCACCAACGGCGCGCCCTGCAGCATCTCCAGACAGAACAGCTTCGACGCCTGCGGATAATCCCGCGACACTTCAAGCTTGAGACGAATGTATTCGCTAATGGCAACCAGCGGCGCCAGATCTTCGCGAAAAGCACGCAGCGGTGCCAGCCAGATATCGAGGATCTGCTGCATCACGGCAACGTACAGCGCTTCTTTTGACGGGAAATAGTAGAGCAGATTGGTTTTTGACACCCCGGCCAGCTCGGCAACCTGATCGAGACGCGTGCCGTGGATCCCATACTGGGAAAAGGTGTTCAGCGCGGCGGTGAGAATAGCCTGCTTTTTGGCGCTAACCGCCTGAGAACGTTTGCCGCTTTTCTGTACTGCATTCAGAGCCATACGCCCTCTCCTTGTGATTTTCTCCTATTTTGCGGCTAGCGAGGGCCGGCTTCAACCGGAAAAAGAAACCGCCGGTAAAACCGGCGGTGAGGTGAGAAACCATAACGTCATGCGCCGTTAGGTGCCGCGATGACTACCATGGCTGTTTTTCCCGCCTTTTTTGCCCGCTTCCGAGGCGCGCTGGGGATCGTTTTTAAAGTTCCCGCCGCTATGTTGGCCCCCCTTACGACCTGCTTCTGATGCTCTTTCCCGGTCTTCAGCGAAGTTACCTGAACCGCCGCGATGGTTTGCCATTACTGACCTCCAGTTGAGAGAACGACATCGTGCATTACGTAGATAAAAAGCGTAATCACCCGCGATCTAACGCGGTAGTCATAAGCATAGTCGCCGTAGCGGTGTGAAACGGCAGCTGGTCATATTTTGACATATCTGCCGTCAGGTTTTGCCTGCTGACGTCAGGGGGTTCCCCTAATCAACTCTGATCATGAGAGAAAATCGCCAACAGAAAAATGTGACATTATGCGTCAGCCGCATATCGTGAGGTTACTTCAGCACGCCCACATAGCTGCCGTCTTTCATCAGCCTGACTTTGCCGGGGCGCTTGTGAAATACCAACCGGTACGGCCCCTGAATATAGACGTCAGCATCGGCGTTATATTCCGCTTTCTCTGCAGCCTCACCGTTCACCGTTACCCGATCGCCCTGCCGGGTCACCGTCACGCCGAAACCCTGATAAATTTGCCTGCTGGCCATCTGCGCGTCCTGCGAGACCGCCGGAGCGGATGCCAGCGAACCCGCCAGCAGGCTCGCGCCCATCATGACTGCCGCCACTGTCCGTTTATTCATGCGCCTACCATTATGTGTTGCCAACCAGCGCACATTCTCCGGGAATGTCGCGCAGAAATTGTTGATAACAATCAACCGAATAAATAGTTAATGCTCAATATTATTTATCATAGTTATTAGTAAGTTACTGTTTTCATGCCCAGCAGGTGCTGCCTCCGTTTAAAAAACAGGCAATCGCCGTTGTTAACGCGACAAATTGCTGGCGTGATGCAGCGAATCCGTCAGCACGGGCTATGCTTAATGAAGCTTGTTACGTAACCAACGAATTTGACACAGGAGAGTTAAGATGAGTGGAAAAGCAAGTGTTCTGGTGCTCTATTATTCCATGTACGGACACATTGAAACGATGGCTAAAGCCGTCGCGGAAGGCGCAAATAAAGTGGACGGCGTCGATGTCGTCATCAAGCGCGTACCGGAAACCATGCAAGCAGAAGCGTTCGCCAAAGCGGGCGGCAAAGCGCAGGCCGTTCCGGTCGCCACGCCGCAGGAGCTGGCCGATTACGACGCTATTATCTTCGGTACGCCAACCCGATTCGGCAACATGGCCGGACAAATGCGCACCTTCCTCGATCAGACCGGCGGCCTGTGGGCATCCGGCGCGCTGTACGGAAAACTGGCCAGCGTATTTAGCTCAACCGGCACCGGCGGCGGTCAGGAACAAACCATTACCTCCACCTGGACTACGCTTGCCCACCACGGTATGGTGATTGTACCGATCGGTTATGCGGCGCAAGAACTGTTTGATATCTCGCAGGTTCGCGGCGGTACGCCGTATGGCGCCACGACCATTGCCGGCGGCGACGGCTCACGTCAGCCAAGCCAGGAAGAGTTGTCGATTGCCCGTTATCAGGGCGAATATGTCGCTGGCCTGGCCGTTAAACTCAAAGGCTAATTAAGGGAGAAGAGAGATGCCCACACAAGAAGGCAAAGCACATCATATTGGTGAATGGGCGAGCTTACGTAATACCTCGCCGGAAATTGCCGAAGCGATTTTTGAACTTGCAAAATATGACGAGAAAGTCGCGGAAAAAATTTGGGAAGAAGGCAGCGATGCCGTTCTTGAGCTGGCCTTTCGCAAGACAGACAAAGATGCGCTGTTCTGGGGCGAGCAAACTATTGAACGTAAGAACGTTTAATTCGGGCCTGGCCAAATAACATCCCAGCCCGGCGGAGCATCACGCGACGCCGGGCTGTTTTTTATACCGCCACTCGCCGCTGCCAGCGCTTCGCCACCCTTTCCAGCCCAAAGCAGAGCAGATAGTAGACCACGCCAATAAAGACAAAAATGGCCGTCGGATAGATTTGTACGCGGTTATTCACCTGCCCGGCCACCGTCGTCAGCTCCGGAACGTTGACAATAAACGCCAGCGAGGTGTCTTTCAGCAGGCTGATGAAAATCCCCACCAGCGATGGCAGCACGTTGCGCAGCGTTTGCGGCAACAGAATTAACCGCAGACTCTGCCCGGCGCTGAATCCCTGAGTGAGCGCCGCTTCATACTGCCCCTTCGGCAACGCCTGCAGCCCTGCCAGCACCGAGTGCATCACCGATGCCGCGGTAAACCAGGCCAGCGCTAACGTCACCGTAACCGCGCCGGGTAAATCGCTGCCGGTCAGCATCGGCAGCAGGTACCATAGCCAAAAGATAACGAAAATCAGCGGAATACCGCGAATAATCTCCGCCCACAGGTACAGTAAACGCCGCGTGATGCCGGAGAATCGCCATGCCGCACAGGCCAGCAAAACGCCCCCCGGCAGCGCCAGAGCGCCCGCCCCCAACGCCATCATCAGCGTCAGCGCCACACCGCCCGGTTCGCCGTCGGCGAGCCGTCCCCACAGCAGATAGTCGAGGTTATCGACGATCACCGCCAGATTAGCGTTCATGCTGAATGCCTCCCTGCACGCCCATAACCCGACGTCGCCGCTTCGCCTGACCCACCGGCTTTGGCCCCAGGCGGCTTAATAACAGCCCCAGCACCACGCCGGTAAACAGGTACAACACGGTGCCCACGGCAAATGCCTCCAGCGCATGCGCGTTGTAGCTCTCTATCTGTCGAACCTGGTAGGTCAGCTCGGCAAAACCAATGCCGCTTGCCAGCGATGAAAGCTTCATCAGGTTAAGATATTGGCCGACCACCGGCTGCCAGGCGTTCGCCAGCCCCTGCGGCAACAGGATGTGGCGCAACAGCCCGGCGGTGGAAAACCCCTGCGCCAGCGCCGCTTCCCGTTGCCCGTTCGGTACGCTTTGCAGCCCCGCCGCCACTTCCTCAATCAGAAACGCCGAGGTAAAGACGCCAAGCCCCCATGCCGAGCAGAGAAATTCCGGCGTCAGCCACCAGACGTCGCCGGGCAGAATCGACCAGTCATGCGGATCGTTAACAAAATCCCGTATCCCCTGCGGCAAAAAGTTCCATGCCGCGAAGTACCAGAACAGCAGCTGTACCAGCAGCGGCGTATTGCGGAACAGCGACACCCAGCAGCCGGTAATGCCTTGCCCCAGCCGACCGCCCGCCAGCCGCAGCAGCAAAAACAGCGTCGCCAGTACGCTTGCCAGCACAATTCCCGCAAGTGAAACCCACAGCGTGGTGAGAAAGCCCGAAATAATCCATTGCAGCGGCTGCCCGCTAAGCACCCCATGCCAGTCGAAATCACTCATCACGCCGTCCGCTCCTGATGCAGCGGATCCAGCACCTTCTGTAGAAAACGTACCGCACGAGGATGCTGTGGTCGGGCGAAAAACGCCGCTGGCGGCGCTACTTCCAGCACGTCGCCGCCGTCGATAAACACCACTCTATCGGCGATTTCGCGGGCAAACTGCATCTCGTGCGTCACCACAATCATGGTGATACCGCTGTGGGCCAGCGACTGCATCACATGCAGCACTTCGCCAATCATTTCCGGATCCAGCGCCGAGGTCGGTTCATCAAACAGGATAATCTGCGGCGACGAGGCCAGCGCCCGGGCGATCGCCACCCGCTGCTGCTGCCCGCCCGACAGCTGCGAAGGCATAGCGTCCGCTTTTTCCGCCAGCCCCACCTGCTGCAATAGCGCCAGCGCCCGCTGATGCGCATCGCTGCGCGTCCAGCCGTGAACCGACTCCAGCGCCAGCATAATGTTTTGCGCCGCCGTCAGGTGGGCATAAAGATTGAACTGCTGAAAGACAAAGCCAATGCGGCTACGCAGCTGGCGCAGCGCCCGGCCGTTGAGCTGGCGGGTGGGTTTGCCGTCCACCAGAATCTCGCCGCCGCTCAGGCTTTCAAGCTGGTTGATAAGACGAATCAGCGTCGACTTTCCCGAGCCGGAAGGCCCAAGGATCGCCACCACTTCGCCGGGATTAATCGTCAAATCGATGCCGTTCAGCACGCGATGACTACCGTATTCTTTCACCACCTGGCGGAACTCCACGCTGGCGTTCTGCAGATGTGAAAAATCCGCGGCCTTCGCCGCGGAACGAGAGAGTAAAGCCGACAACATATTATTTTGCTTCTATGGTAAAGGAACGCGGCTGCGGTGCTTTCGTGGAAGGACCAAACCAGACATCATAAATTTTGGCTGCCTCGCCGGATTTCTCCAGCGCCACCAGCTCGTCGTTCACCGCCTTCAGCAGCGCCGGCTCCCCTTTTTTCACGCCGACGCCGATCTCTTCTTTACTCAGCAGATCCGGCAGGATTTTGAATTTCGCTTTATCCGGCGCTTCGCCCAGCAGGCCCGCCAGAATGGTGCTGTCCTGGGTAATCGCCTGCACGTTGCCGTTGCGCAGCGCGGTCAGCGCCAGCGGAATGTCGTCATAGGAGAGCACGCGCGCCTGCGGGAAGCGCTGGTGCAGCGTCTGCTCACCGGTGGTGCCTTTCACCGCGCCAATACGCGATTTGCTGTAATCGTCGAGCTTGTCACCGCTGCTCGCTGGCACGAGGAACTGCTGACCGGTAACGAAGTACGGCGTGGAGAAATCAATCACCTGCGCGCGCTCCGGCGTGATGGTGATATCAGCCACGATCAGATCCGCTTTGCCAGACTGCAACAGCGGAATGCGGTTCGCCGGGTTGGTTGCCACCAGCTCCAGCTTCACGCCCAGCGACTTCGCCAGCGCTTTCGCGAAATCAACGTCATAGCCCACCAGTTCATGGGTTTTGGCATCCACCGAGCCAAACGGCGGGTTCGCGTCAAACGTGGCGACTTTCACCACCCCTTTCGCCTTAATATCCGCCAGCTGATCGGCCTGAGCGGTAAAGGTCGTGAAGCTGGCCGCCACCAGGCCGGTCACGATCGCGAGCTGTGCAACTGTCTGTTTTGTCTTTGCCATAATCTTTCTGGATACCCTTGTTTTTGTATTGTCTTTTTACGCTCCCACACCGTCTTCATCGGCACAAATAACGATTTGCTATGGCTTATAACAAAACATCATTTCCCGAAAGTGGTTGTTATATAAAGGTAAAAAATTGATTAGCGTGGCTTAACAGCGATAAAAACCGCAAATGCTTAGCGATATTTCGCATTTCCACAGACACCGGGTTTGCTGCTGAAATATCAGGGAGAGCGCGAAAGATTAAGACGGTCTTAATACGTAAAAAAGGATGATTTCACAGAGTCATTGTTTCCCATCGTTACCAACAGACACAACAATCCGCAAGCATCGTCAGCATCAGGCAACCTATTATTAGCCCGACAAAAAATGGGGGCTCCCCACCGTCTGATGCTTCGGCGTCAACTTAAATGCTTTATGGATGACTACAATGAAAAAATTTACCCGCACGGCTTTACTGGTCGCAACGCTTGCTGGCGCCACCTTCACCGCTCAGGCCGCTGATGTCGCTGCCGCCCCGGCTCCGGCTCAGGACCCGATTGTTCAGCACCTGAAGCTGACCGATGCCCAGGTTTCTAAAATCAAAACGCTGCACCAGCAGCTGGAGAAAAACGTTCAGTCTATCTCCATGAAAGATGTTAAAGACGGCATGATCATCGATATGATTCAGTCCGGTAAATGGAACGAAGCGGGCGTGAAGCAGCAGCTGGCGGCATTCAGCAAAGTTGACCAGCAGGTGCGCTACTACAAAGTGAAATACTACTTTGATTTAAGCCAGGTGCTGACCGCAGAACAGCGTAAGCAGGTACAGAACGACCTGGCGCAGGCGGCAGCGGAGTAAGTCCATGAAAAAAATCACTCTGATGCTGGGCGCATGCGCTATGTTAATTTGCGGCGCAGCAACGGCGGCTAACGGCCAGGCTATCAACAAAGCGAAAACCGCCTGCCAGGACAACCCCACGCAGTGCGCTCAGGCCAAAAGCACGGCGAAAGCTAACGCACAGAAAGAGGCGAAAGCCGCGAAAGACGCCTGTGCGAAAAACCAGACCGCCTGTGACAACGCCAAAGCGAAGGCCAAAAGCGCCGCGCAGAAGTAAGTCGTTATTGTCATAAACGCTCGAACGCGGTGAGCCCCCTCACCGCGTTTTTTTGCCAAAACGACACTTGGGTGATAACTGCCTGATTCATACTACGAATTGTGACCTCTCGCGCATTAACCACATTCAATCTACTGACATCCCGTACGCCTTGATCGTCGTCAAAAATAATCATACCGTCTGGTCGGTATGATTCGAGCCATGAATATGGAAGCCCAACATCGCAAGAAAGATCCGGTCCGTCTGCACCAACAATTGCTGGAGTCCGCGGCAATGATTGCTGGTCGGGATGGCATTGCCGCCCTGTCGCTGAACGCCGTTGCCCGCGAGGCTGGCGTCAGTAAAGGCGGCCTTATCCACCATTTCCCGAACAAGCAGGCACTGATATTCGCCCTGTTCGCGCGTCTGCTGGCGATTATGGAAGAAGCGATTACCGCGCTGATGCAACAGGATGGCGTGAGCTACGGTCGGTTTACCCGGGCCTATCTGAACTATCTGGCGGACCTCACGGATACCCATGAAAGCCGCCAGCTTATGGTGCTATCGCTAGCCATGCCCGATGAACCGGTGCTGCGCAAATGCTGGCGCGACTGGATGCTGGAAAAACTGGCGCAGGGCGATGAGCTGGATAACAGCCCAACCGGTACGCTGGTGCGCTACGCTGCTGACGGCATCTGGCTTTCGGAGTTGACGGAAGGGATCACCATGAGCGCAGATCACCGCCGCGCGCTGGTTGACTCTCTGAATAAAATGACGCTTCCCGCGTGAAGCCCAGACTGAGGCCGCGATGCGCTACAACATCAATGCCCGTTTTATCTATGACGCCACCGACGGTACCCTGACGCTGCCGCAAAGCGATGAACCGGACAGCCAGCTTTCTCTCACCGCCAGCGCCCTGTTTAACTTTTTTCTGCGCCATACCGAGATTGTCAGCCGCGAAGAGGTGCTGAAAAAAGTCTGGGATGACAATGGATTAACCTCATCCAACAGCAATCTGAACCAGTATCTCAGCATGCTGCGTAAAACCTTCCGTCATTACGGCGTCGATAACATCATCGTCACCGTCTCGCGCGGCTATTTGCAGCTTAACCCCGAGGTCATTATCGAGGCGCTGGATAACGCGCCGCCTGTTTCACCGACACCGGCACTTGCCGAACCGCCGCCCGTTACGGCAACGCCAGACGCACCGCGCTCCGCACATGCCCGTGGAATGTGCTGGTATATGGCTGGTGCCTGCTTGCTCACCATTGCGCTGCTTCTGGTTACCTTCAGTCTGGTCGGCATCAGCGAATCTCAGCCTATTGCGCTCACCCGCCTCAGCCATAGCCAGTGCGAACTGCTGGCCAGCGATGAAATGCGACGTTCGGTCAGCGAAGAGTCCTACGGCAAGAACTTCGATGAAGTGCGCCAGCGGCTGAGTATTGCCTGTAAACCCGGCGAACGTTTTCTCTTCTTCTACGGCGACCGACTGGAAACCAACGGGCTGGGGCGTGTGTTCCTTGCCCACTGCGCCATGCATGAAGACAACCCGTTTAGCTATTGCGATAACTACTTTTACTATTCCTGGAAGCCGTAATGAGACTCGCGCCGCGTCCGTTCTTTGCTCTCTGCGTTCTGGTATTTATTGCCGCCGCCGCGTTTAGCGCCTGGCGGCTGCTCCCTGCCGACAATGCGGGTGTCATGAGCTGTTCCACCAAGGGCATCATGCGCTTTGAGAACATGGAAAAAGAGAACGTTAACGGCAATATTCACTTCAATTTCGGCGCGCAGGGTAAAGGCTCGATGGTGGTCGAAGGTTACACCGACTCTGCCGCCGGCTGGCTCTACCTGCAACGCTACGTGAAGTTTACCTACAGCAGCAAACGCATCTCCGCCACCGAGCGTCACTACCGCATCAATCAGTGGGAATCGAGTGCCTCTTCGATTGATGAATCGCCGAACGTGATTTTCGACTACTTTATGCGCGAGATGTCCGACAGCCACGACGGGCTGTTTCTCAACGCCCAGAAGCTCAACGAAAAGGCCATCCTGCTCAGCTCGATCAATTCACCGCTGTGGATCTGCACGTTGAAATCCGGCAGTAAGCTGAACTAACCCGTCAGTCAAAAAAGACCATCCCCTTGTACGGGCGTTCCCGACAGGCGGCCAGCCGCTGCGCCAGGTTCCCCACATGCAGTTCCAGCTTATGGCCGTCAGGATCGAGAAAATAGTACGACGCCCCTTCGCTGCGGTTGTCTTTCCATACTTCGGCCCCCGCGCGCGCCAGTTGGGCGACCACCTCGGCAAAGTGCTCTTCCGCCACGCTGAAAGCATAATGGGTATAGTCGCTTTCCTGAGCGGGGGTTTTACGCCGCTGCGCATCCAGCGACAAGCACAGCCACAGCGCCCCGCAGGAGAGGTACGTTCCGCTATCCCAACGGGCGTGCAGACGCATTCCAGGCAACTGTTGATAAAACGCCAGACTTGATGCCAGATCGCTGACCGCCAGTGTCAGATGATTCAATCCCTGCAGCATGATTTTTCCTCCCGTTATCAAACCCTGTTGTAAACTGTGATCGGCGACGCATCCCCTCCAGACCTCATCTCATCGCCGGCTAAAAAGCGCATTTTTTGCGTTTAGCCTGCCGCCGGAAACCTGCGCCTCGCCACACTAATCACCGCGCTATGTAACCCCTTTTTTGAAATCATTTAGCAATCTAATAACATTTCATACGCCCGATAAAATCGGGCTAAAAACCGCCTTATTGAAGACAAAATCAACATGGGCATTACAGCATAAAGATACAAATACGCTATCCAAAAAGACCAAATCACAGAGTTATATACTAAATAATTACAACTATCGGATTTAAGCTCCATCCTAATTCTCCCCCCCTATAGTGACATTCGAACGCCGCAGCCGTGGGTTAACGCCGTGACACGGCCGGTTTTCCTTAAATCACAACCTGTTCTGAGGAGAGAGCCATGGGTGATGCATTGGGGCTTATCGAAACCAAAGGTCTGGTGGCCTGCATTGAAGCCGCGGACGCGATGTGTAAAGCCGCGAACGTCGAGCTGATTGGCTATGAAAACGTCGGCTCCGGCCTGGTCACCGCGATGGTGAAAGGCGACGTCGGCGCGGTGAAAGCGGCGGTGGATTCCGGCGTCGAGTCCGCGCAGCGCATCGGGGAAGTGCTGACGTCGCTGGTGATTGCGCGTCCGCATAACGACATCAACAAAATTGTCATTAAACACAAGGCTTAAGGCCAGGAGAACGCAAATGGGTGATGCATTAGGTCTGATTGAAACCAAAGGGCTGGTGGCCTGCATTGAAGCGGCAGATGCCATGTGCAAAGCCGCCAACGTTGAGCTTATCGGCTACGAAAACGTCGGCTCTGGCCTCGTCACCGCGATGGTGAAAGGCGACGTCGGCGCGGTGAAAGCGGCGGTGGATTCCGGCGTCGAATCCGCACAGCGCATTGGCGAAGTGGTGACTTCACTGGTTATCGCGCGTCCGCATAACGACATCAACAAGATTGTCGCTCACTACAAAATTGCCGAATAACCGGAGAAACCATGATGAAAGAAGCGCTTGGCTTAATTGAAACCAAAGGGCTGGTGGCCTGCATTGAAGCGGCAGATGCGATGTGTAAAGCCGCCAACGTCGAGCTGATTGGCTATGAAAACGTCGGCTCCGGGCTGGTCACCGCGATGGTGAAAGGCGACGTCGGCGCGGTCAACGCGGCGGTGGATTCCGGCGTGGAAGCGGCAAAACGCATCGGTGAAGTGGTCACTTCCCGCGTGATTGCGCGTCCGCATAACGATATCGAAAAAATCGCGTCGCAGCATAAAGCATGACCTGACAGGGCACGCCAGCTCGTGTGAGTATGGCGGCAGCGATGGCTGCAGGTCGTGGAACGGACAGCGCGGCGCTTCCGGTTCCGGCACAGGCGGCGTGACGACGACAGGCGCCGTCTTCAGCGCCAGCGCCCGGCTCATGGTGGTACGGGAATGGTGCGCGTGCTGCGCCAGCACGTCGCGAGCGGCGTTGAGGTCGCCATATTCAAAGGCCGAAACCAAATCCCGGTGCTGCTGCACAATATCGCCGACGATTTCGACGCTGGCGGTCAGCGCGCGGTCAATGTAGTCACGCACCGCCAACTGCGCGTAGAGCGCAATCAACTGCGCGTTGCGGGTGGCCTCAATCAGGAACTGATGGAAAGCGTGGTTGGCCGCCACATAGCCCGCCACGTCGAGGAAACGCCGCCCGGAGACAAACGCCGCGGTGGCGTCAGCCAGATGACGGAAGGTGGTCAACTGTTCGCCGGAGAGTCGTCCCATGGTCAGCTGCACCGCGCCAAGCTCCAGCGCCAGGCGCAGGTCGAACGCGTCATCCACGTCCGCCGCCGCCAGGTGCTGCTCACCGCTCTGCACGGCCTGCGTCGCCCCGGCAAATTTTTCATAGTAGAAGTTACGCGGCATCACCCCGGCGTAGTCCAGATAGCTGCGCACCGCGTCCACCATCGGCGGCGGGCCGCAGAGATAGACATCCACCTCGCCGGCGTTAAGCAGGCGGGCATCAATGTGCTCGGTGACATAACCTTTATGCGGGTGGCGGCTTTCAGGATCGGCAACGGTGCAGCGGTAGCTGAAGTTCGGCAAACGCGCGGCATAAGCGTCGAGAGTCTCCAGCGCCACCAAATCTTCGTCACGGGTCACGCCAAAAATCAGATGTACCGGCTGGGTGGTCTCGCCGTCATCCGCCAGCTTCGCCAGCATCGACAGGAACGGGGCCAGCCCGGTCCCTCCCGCCAGAAACAGCGCCGGGCGCTCAAGTGGGCGCAGGTAAAAGCAGCCCATCGGCCCGCGAAAAGTCATCGCCTCGCCGACACTGGCGTGCTCGCTCAGCCAGGTCGACATCAGCCCCTGCGGCACGTTGCGGACCACGAACGACACTTCGTTTTCCGAGGGGCTGGAACTGAAAGAGTACGAGCGCGTCAGGTCGCTGCCGGGCACCTGTACATTGACATACTGCCCCGGCAGGAAGCTCAGCGCCTGGCGGTCATCAACGGCAATCGAGAAAGTCAGGGTCGACGGCGACAGCGCGCGGCTGGCGGTGAGGTGCCCGTGGAAGGTTCCCACGCCAGCGGCGTCCGACGCAGCGGCAATCTCAATCACGCAGTCGCTGGACGGACGCATCTGGCAGGTCAGCACCCTGCCCGCCTGCGCTTCTTGCGCCGAGAGCGCTTCATCAACGTAGTCGCCGTGCTGATAGTCACCGGCAGCGCAGGTGGCCTTACAGGTACCGCAGACGCCGTCACGACAGTCCAGCGGAATACTGATTCGGGCGCGCAGCGCCGCATCGGCGACAGACTCACCGGCGCGGCAGTCAATTATCTGCGTCGCGCCATCCTCAAAACGAAGGGTAATCTGATGGGTCATCTCTTCTCATCCTCCAGGCAGTTGCGGTCGAAAAATCCGATGCCTCATCAAATGCTGGATGCCGTTTTGAATCAACGGACAGAGATGACATTAAACAGGACAAAACCGGCATCCTGGCCGGTTAGCGCGCGCGGTCACATTTGTGGAGGGCCGCGATGGCATAAGAAATCGCGTTAAGACGGCGCGGTATGGTATTTTGACGTTCACCCAAAGGTTGGTTGACGCATAAATTGGGCGCGAATGCATGAAATTATCCCTCAACATCATTGACTGGCAGGCCGCTGCGCCTGGGCTCGCTGGCGAGGCGCAATGGCGAGACTGGTCGCTGCACGCACAGGCTATCGACCCCTCGGCCCCGCTTGCCAAACCCACGGCGCTGCCGATGATGACCGCGCGCCGCCTCAGCTCGGGCAGCAAGCTGGCCGTGGAGTGCGGCCTGACGCTCCTGCGCCGCCAGCCGGTCGATGCCGTGCTGTTCACCAGCCGCCACGGCGAGCTGGAACGCAACTTCCGTCTCCTGCAGGCGCTGGCGACGGAACAACCGCTCTCGCCGACCGATTTCGCCCTTTCGGTACACAATTCGTCGGTGGGCAATCTGACCATCGCCGCCCAACAGCCGCTGGTGTCCTCGTCGCTCTCGGCGGGAAGAGATACGTTTCAACAAGGGTTATGTGAAGCTATCGCCCTGATTCATGCGGGATACCGCCGGGTTTTGCTGGTCGATTTTGACGGTGAACTACCCGCGTTTTATCATCCCCATTTGCCGCCGACGATGCCGACCTGGCCCTATGCCGTCGGGCTGGTGCTGGAAGCCGGGGACACATGGCGCTGCCAGACGCAGCCGGGTACCACTCAGGATGAGCCCGCGCTGCCGCAAAGCTTGCTGTTCCTCAGGCACTACCTTCAGGACGCCCGAGCCTTTACCGTCGACGGCGAGCGTATGCAGTGGTGCTGGAGCCGGACATGAGCGGGAAAAGTGGTCGTCTGAACCGCCTCTGGCGCGCCGCGATGACCGGCGTTTGTTTCGCCCTGTTTGGCGTGGGCGGTCTGCTGCTCTCGTTGATTTGGTTTAATTTATTACTGCTGATCGTGCGCGACAAAACGCGCCGCAAACGGCTGGCGCGGCGCAGTATCTCGGCCAGCTTCCGTCTGTTTTTAGCGGTGGTGAAAGCCGTTGGCGTGCTGGACTACCGCATTGAAAACGCCGACGCGCTGCGTGAGGATCGCGGCTGTCTGGTGGTGGCGAACCATCCTAGTCTGATTGACTACGTCATGCTGGCCTCTATCATGCCGGAAACCGATTGTCTGGTAAAAAGCGCGCTGCTGCGTAATCCCTTCGTCAGCGGCGTGATTCGCGCAGCGGATTACCTGATTAACGACCAGGCCGATATCCTGCTGCCGGCCAGCTGCCAACGCGTGCAGCAGGGCGACACAATTTTGATTTTTCCCGAAGGAACGCGTACCGTGCCGGGCGAAAAAATGACGCTCCAGCGCGGCGCGGCGAATATTGCCGTCCGCTGCGGCTGCGACATTCGTATCGTGGTGATTCGCTGTACCGAATCTATGCTAAGTAAACAGCGTAAATGGTACGATGCGCCCCCCACCCGGCCCCGGTTTACCGTTACGGTGGGTGAACGGGTCAGCGTCGAGGCGTTTTATTCAACAGAAGAACAAGAACCGGCGCTGGCTGCAAGACGATTAAATCGGCACCTTTTGCTGAAATTACAAACAAATACTGAGACTGGCATAGGAATTAATGATGCAAGCGCTTCATCTCGAAATTAAGCATCTCATCATCAACACATTAAATCTGGATGAGCTTACCGTTGAGGATATCGATAGCGAGGCGGCGCTGTTTGGCGACGGACTCGGTCTGGACTCCATTGACGCTCTGGAGCTCGGTCTGGCGGTAAAAAATCAGTACGGCGTGGTGCTCTCCGCGGAAAGCGACGAGATGCGTCAGCACTTTTTCTCGGTCGCCACCCTGGCGTCTTTCATTCAATCACAGCGCGCATAAGGAGCCAGGCTATGAACGAACAACACGCAATTTACGCCGAAGTCTCCGCGCTGCTGGAGACGCTTTTTGAGATAGACCCGCAGGATATTAAGCCGGAAGCCCGTCTGTATGAAGACCTTGAACTGGACAGCATTGACGCTATCGATATGGTCGTGCAGCTGCAAAAGAAGGTCGGTAAAAAAATTAAGCCGGAAGAGTTCAAAGCCGTTCGTACCGTGCAGGATGTGGTTGATGCGGTCGCTGGCCTGCTGAAAGAAGCGTAACCGCCGTGTCGAGCGTGCGCTCACTGCCGCTTGTCGCCCTGATAACGGGCGCACTCCTGCTCGCCTGGCCCCTGCTGATTGGCTACGCGCTGGCGCATCAGCGCCTGCAATGGCTGCTGCCGCTCATGGCGCTGCTGTTTCTCCTGCGTTTTTGCCAGACCGGTCGTCAGGCCGGGCCGCTGCGCGTCGTTACGCAGACAGTCGCCGCGGCTGGCGTCACGCTGTGCGTGGCCAGCTATCTGCTGAAAACGCATCAGCTCTTGCTGCTATACCCGGTGGTGGTCAACGCCGTGATGCTGGCGGTATTTGGCGGTTCGCTGTGGTCGACCATGCCGATTATTGAACGGCTGGCGCGACTGAAAGAGCCCAATCTGCCCCCGCAGGCAGTGCGCTATACCCGGCGGGTGACGCAAATCTGGAGTGGTTTCTTTATCGTTAACGGCAGCGTGGCCCTCTTTACCGTGGTGTACGGCGACATGACGCTATGGACGCTGTGGAACGGCATGATCGCCTATCTGTTGATGGGCGGGCTCATGGCGGGAGAATGGCTGATTCGTCGTCACCTGAGAAAGCGGGGGGCGCAGTGAAGCCGCCGCTGACGCTTGCCGAATGGCTCACCGCCCCTCGCCCTTCGGCGACGCCTATCGCCTGGCAGCACGATCGCCTGTGGACGCTGGCGCATTTACGCAGCGACGTTGCGCGCTTGATGGCGCGCTTGCAGCACCAGCAGGGCGACCGCTGGGCGCTGTGCTGTGAAGACGGTTATCGGTTTATCGTCGCCCTGCTGGCGACCCTGCACGCAGGCAAAACCCCGGTGCTCCCCGGCCATAGCCGCCCCGCGCTGCTCGATGAACAGCGCGCGCTTTTCGACGGCGTACTGAGCGACGCCGCGCTGGACTGGCCGGGAACGCATCTGGTGGTGGACACCGCGCCAGCTCTCAGTGACGTCGTTCACTTTCCGCCCTTGCGCGACGATGCCGTGATCGAGCTGTTCACCTCCGGCTCCACCGGGCAGCCCAAGCGTATCGTCAAGCCGATTGTCTGCCTCGACCGTGAGGCCGGGCTGCTGTCCGCGCAGTTTGCCGAACGCCTTGCCGGCTGTCGTTTCGTCGCGTCCGTCACGCCGCAGCATCTTTACGGCCTGACGTTTCGCATTTTCCTGCCGATGACGCTCGGCCTGCCGTTAAATGCCACGATGTTCGCGTTCCCCGAACAGCTGGCTGCGCTAAGCCACGCTCATCGCTACGCATTTATCAGCAGCCCGGCATTTCTCAAACGCCTCGATCCGCAGCTGGTGCCGCCGCCGTTGGCGCTGGCCCTCTCCGCCGGCGGCGTGCTGGACTGGCAGGATGCGCAGCGCAGCGCCGCCTGGCTGAAGGTCTGGCCGGATGAAATTTACGGCAGCACCGAAACCGGCGTGATCGCCTGGCGCTACCGTGAACGGGAAAATCCCCGTTGGCAGCCTTTCCCGGGCATCCATTTTGACCGGAAAGATGCGACGTTTCGCGTGTATTCGCCGCTGATCGCCGACGTTAACGGTTTAATGCTCGAAGATATTTTACAGATTTCCGCGAACGGCCATTTTCATCTGCTTGGTCGCCGTGGCCGGGTGGTTAAAATCGAAGAAAAACGCGTTTCGCTCAGTGAAATAGAGCAACGCCTGCTGGCGCTGGAGGGCATTCGCGAGGCCGTCGCGCTGCCCGTCACCCGCCACGGTCGCCAGAGCGTGGGCGTGCTGCTGGTGCTGGACGATGACGCCCGTCAGCGCTGGCAAAACGGCGGG
>NZ_LXEU01000089.1 GCF_001654985.1 Kluyvera georgiana ATCC 51603 | reverse complement strand
GCCCTGGCTGGAGCCGGTCGCCGTGCCGCGCTACTGGCGCGTGATTGATGAAATCCCGGTTAACAGTATGAATAAGCGTGTCGATGCGCAATTGCAGGAGTTATTGCATGAAACCCCGTGAAATTGAGCGCCATCAGGCACCGCCGCAGCAGCTTGAGATTGTGCTTACTCTCGATCCCGATCTTTGCTGGTTCCAGGGGCACTTTGCCATTCAGCCCCTGCTGCCCGGCGTGGCGCAGCTGGACTGGGTGATGCATTACGCCGCCGCAGAGCTGGCCCCCGGCTGGCGTTTTCACAGCCTGCAGAACGTGAAATTTCAGGCTCCGCTCCTGCCCTCCATGGTGGTCACGTTGACCCTGAAATGGCAGGAAGCGCGCGGGCTGCTGACGTTCAGCTACCTGCGCCACGACGGCGATGCGCGCCACACGGCCAGCAGCGGGAAAATTCGGCTATGTCGTTGACCTTTTCCCCCTGCGTGGTCATTCCCTGCTACAACCATGGCCCGATGATGGCGAGCGTGCTCGCACGCCTGCAGCCGTTTGGCCTGCCCTGCATCGTGGTCGACGACGGCAGCGATGCCGCCACCCGCGAAGCGCTGCAACAGCTGGCCGCGCAAACCGAGAACCTGACGCTGATTCGGCAGGCGGAAAACGCCGGTAAAGGCGCGGCGGTGCTCTGTGGGCTACAGGCGGCGGCAGCGGCGGGCTATAGCCATGCCGTCCAGCTGGATGCCGACGGCCAGCACGCGATTGAAGATATTCCCAAACTGCTGACGCTGGCGAAAGCACACCCGACGGCGCTGATTTCCGGGCAGCCGATATACGACGACTCCATTCCCCGCTCGCGCCGGTATGGCCGCTGGGTGACCCACGTCTGGGTATGGATTGAAACGCTGTCGCTGCAGCTGAAAGACAGCATGTGCGGTTTTCGCGTCTACCCGCTAGCCCCCACGCTCCAGCTCGCCCAACGCGTGACGCTTGGTCAGCGGATGGATTTTGATACCGAAGTGATGGTGCGGCTCTACTGGCAGGGCAACACCAGCTATTTTGTCCCGACCCGGGTGACCTATCCGCCGGACGGGCTTTCCCATTTCGATGCCTTCAAAGACAACCTGCGTATTTCATGGATGCACACGCGGCTGTTCCTTGGCATGCTGCCGCGCATCCCAAAGCTGCTATTTCGCCGCGCCTCGCCGCACTGGGCACGCCAGCAGGAGGTCAAAGGCTTATGGGGGATGCGCCTGATGTTGCAAGTGTGGCGCTTACTGGGACGAAAAGCCTTTACGCTGCTGCTCTACCCGGTAGTGGGCGTCTACTGGTTAACTGCACGGCGCGCTCGCCACGCTTCACAGCGCTGGGTAACGCGCGTGCGTGAACAGCTCACCGGGCGCGGCATGCCGGTGCCGAAAAACCTCACCAGCTATCAGCACTTCCTGCGTTTTGGCAACGCGATGCTCGATAAAATCGCCAGCTGGCGCGGCGAGCTGCAACCTGGCCGCGACGTGGTCTTCGCGCCCGGCGCACAAGCGACCTTAAACGGCGGCGAGGGGCGCGGCAAGCTGCTGCTGGTCTCGCATCTGGGCGATGTTGAAGTATGTCGCGCGCTGGCGCAGCGGGAGGGCAGCACGGTTATCAACGCGCTGGTGTTCAGCGATAACGCCCAGCGCTTTAAACAGATTATGCAGGAGATGGCCCCGCAGGCCGGGATTAACCTGCTGCCGGTGACCGATATTGGCCCGGACACCGCCATGCTGCTGCAGGAAAAACTGGACCGTGGCGAGTGGATCGCCATCGTCGGCGACCGCATTGCGGTCAGTCCGCAGCGCGGCGGCCAATGGCGCGTGTGCTGGAGCCGTTTTATGGGCCAGCTCGCGCCGTTCCCGCAGGGGCCGTTTATTCTCGCCGCCCTGCTGCGCTGCCCGGTCGAACTGCTGTTTGCGCTGCGCCAGCAGGGGCAGCTGCACATTCACTGTGAACCGTTTGCCGACCCGCTGCCGCTACCGCGTGCTAACCGCCAGCAGGCGCTTCAGCACGCCATCGACCGTTATGCCGAACGCCTCGAGCACTATGCGCTGCAGTCACCGCTCGACTGGTTTAACTTTTTTGATTTCTGCCAGCTGCCGGATCCGCAACACAAGGAGTAAAGGGTGCTAAACGATCCCCGTTTTACGGCTGAAGTTGAGCTGACCATTCCTTTTCACGACGTCGACATGATGGGCGTCGTATGGCACGGCAACTACTTCCGCTATTTCGAAATCGCCCGCGAAGCGCTGCTGAACCAGTTCAACTACGGCTATCGGCAGATGAAAGCCTCCGGCTACCTGTGGCCGGTGGTTGATACCCGCGTGAAGTACCGTCACCCGCTGACCTTCGAGCAGCGCATTCGCGTCCGTGCGCGCATTGGCGAGTTTGAGAACCGCCTGCGCATCAACTACGACATTTTCGATGCCGAAAGCGGCCAGCGCGCCACCAGCGGCTACACCATCCAGGTGGCGGTGGACGACGCCAGCGGCGAGATGTGCTTCGTCAGCCCGGATATTCTGTTTGAACGTATGGGGGTCACGCCATGAGATGGCTGCCGCTGCTGGCGCTATTGATAAGCCCGTTTGTCAGCGCGATGACGCTCGACACGCTGCAACAGCGCTTTACCGAACAGCCGGTGATTCGTGCGCACTTCGACCAGACCCGGACCATCAGGGATCTGCCGCAGCCGCTGCGATCCCAGGGGACGATGCTGATCGCCCGCGAGCAGGGGCTGCTGTGGGATCAAACCAGCCCGTTCCCGATGCAGCTCCTGCTCGATGACAAGCGAATGGTGCAGGCCATTAACGGCCAGCCGCCGCAGACCATCACCGCGGAAAACAACCCGCAGATGTTCCAGTTTAACCACCTGCTGCGCGCGCTGTTCCAGGCCGATCGCACCGTGCTTGAGCAAAACTTCCGCGTCGATTTTAAGGACCAGGGCGCAGGCCGCTGGACGTTACGCCTGACGCCAACCACCACGCCGCTGGATAAAATCTTCGCCACCATTGATTTGGCCGGTAAAGACTATCTGGAGCGCATTGCGCTAAACGATAAACAGGGCGATCGCACCGATATAGTCCTTTCTCAACACCAACTGACGCCCGCCCAACTGACCGATGACGAACGCCAGCGCTTTGCCGCCCCGTAAACGCCCGGCGCTGCTGTGGGCATTCTGCTGCCTGCTGATGCTGGCGGCGCTGCTGACGCTGCTGCCGAAAGCGCGGCTGAACAGCAGCGTGCTGGCTATGCTGCCGAAGCAGGCAATGGGCGCGATTCCGCCGAGCCTCAACGACGGGTTTATGCAGCGCCTCGACCGTCAGCTGGTCTGGCTGGTCAGCCCCGGCAAACAGGCCGACCCGCAGGTCGCCCGCGACTGGCTGGCGCTGCTGGAAAAATCGCAGATGCTGGCGGAAGTCAAAGGCCCGATGGATGCCGACAGCCAGCAAGCCTGGGGTGATTTTTTCTGGCAGCACCGTAACGGCCTGATTGACCCGGAGACCCGCGCGCGGCTACAAAACGGCGGCGCAGCGCAGGCGCAGTGGATCCTCTCCCAGCTCTATTCGGCCTTCTCCGGCGTAAGCGGCAAAGAGCTGCAAAACGATCCGCTGATGTTAATGCGCGGCTCGCAGTTGGCGATGGCGAAAAATGGCCAGCGGCTAAGGCTGATGAACGGCTGGCTGGTGACGCAGGATGGCGACGGACGCTACTGGTATCTGCTGCACGGCGAGCTGTCGGGTTCGTCGTTCGACATGCAGCGAACGCACCGGCTGGTAACCACGCTCGGCGCGCTGGAAAGCGAGCTGAAGGCCCGTCATCCGCAGGCACAGCTGCTGTCGCGCGGGACGGTGTTTTACAGCGACTACGCCAGTCAGCAGGCGAAGCAGGATATCTCAACGCTCGGTGTCGCAACGATACTCGGCGTACTGCTGCTGATCCTCCTCACCTTCCGCTCGCTGCGACCGCTGCTGCTGTGTCTGGTCTCCATCACCATCGGCGCGCTGGCGGGCACCGTGGTCACGCTGCTGGCGTTCGGTGAACTGCACCTGATGACGCTGGTGATGAGCATGAGCATTATCGGTATTTCTGCCGACTACACGCTCTACTACCTGACCGAGCGCATGGTGCATGGCGCGGAAGCCTCGCCGTGGCAAAGCCTCGCCAAAGTGCGTACTGCGCTGCTGCTGGCGCTGCTGACCACCGTGGCAGCGTACCTGATCATGATGCTCGCCCCCTTCCCCGCCATCCGGCAGATGTCGGTATTTGCGGCCGTCGGCCTTTCCGCTTCCTGTCTGACGGTGATTTTCTGGCATCCGTGGCTGTGTCGTGGTCTACCCGTACGCCCGGTTCCGGCACGGGGGTTGATGCTGCGCTGGTTGGCCGCATGGCGACGCAAGCGAAAACTGTCCGTCGGCCTGCCGGTAGCGCTGGCGATTTTCTCGCTGGCGGGCCTCGCCGCGTTGCGCGTCGATGACGATATCTCGCAGCTTCAGGCGCTACCGCAGCACATTCTGGCGCAGGAAAAAGCGATGACCGCGCTAACCGGACAGCCCGTCGATCAAAAATGGTTTGTGGTTTACGGCAGTTCTGCACAGCAAACGCTGGAACGGCTGGAAGGGTTTATTCCCGCGCTGGAGCAGGCGAAACAACGCGGCTGGATCAGCGGCTATCGCACGATTCCGCTGAATTCCCTCGCCCGGCAGCAGCAGGATCTTAAGGCGTTGAAAACCGCCGCGCCCGCCATCGCTCAGGCGCTCGCCAGCGCCGGGCTCACCACGGTGAATCCGGACCTTAAGCCCATGCCGGTGACGGTCGATCGCTGGCTGAGCAGCCCGGCCAGCGAAGGCTGGCGTCTGCTGTGGCTGACGTTGCCCAACGGTGAAAGCGGCGTGCTGATACCCGCTGAAGGGGTAAAAGCGAGCGCGGCGCTGGATGCGCTGAGTAAAAAACAGCCCGGCGTCGCGTGGCTGGATCGTAAGCACTCCTTTGACGCGCTGTTCGCGCTCTATCGCCATATTCTGACCGGCCTGCTGGGCGTGGCGCTGGCGGTAATTGCCTGCGGCGCAATCGCCCGCCTCGGCTGGCGGAAAGGGGCCATCAGCCTTGTCCCCTCACTGCTGTCATTAGGCTGCGGGCTGGCGGTGCTGGCGTTGAGCGGACATCCGCTGAACCTGTTCTCGCTGCTGGCGCTGGTGCTGGTGTTGGGGATCGGTATTAACTACACCCTATTTTTCAGCAACCCGCGCGGCACGCCGCTGACGTCGCTGCTGGCAATTACGCTGGCGATGCTGACCACCCTGCTGACGCTTGGTATGCTGGTCTTTAGCGCCACGCAGGCCATCAGCAGTTTCGGTATCGTGCTGGTGAGCGGCATTTTCACCGCCTTTCTGCTATCGCCGCTGGCGATGCCGACGAAAAGAGAGAAGAAATAACGATGATGACAGCGACCTTTTTTGCCGGATGGCGGCGTCGCCTTATCCGGCCTACAGCGTACCGCGACGCGTGTCGCCATCCGGCAATCCGCGCCCTTTTGCTGATAGGCACTCTGCTGCTGACCGCTTGCAGCCACACGCAACCGGCGCCATCCGCTCGCCCGCAGGCGTGGCTGGAGCCGGGTACTCGCGTGACCCTACCGACGCCGGGCATCTCTCCGGCGCTCCGTTCTCAGCAGTTGCTGACCGGCAGCTTCAACGGTCAGACCCAGTCGCTGCTGGTCATGCTGAACGCCGATGATAAAAAACTCACCCTCGCGGGGCTGTCGTCGGTCGGTATTCGTCTGTTTCTCGCCACCTACGACGAACACGGGCTGCACACCGAGCAGTCGATTGTTGCACCACAGCTGCCGCCCGCCAGCCAGGTACTGGCCGACGTGATGCTCAGCCACTGGCCCATCAGCGCCTGGCAGCCGCAGTTGCCCGCCGGCTGGACGTTGACCGACAGCGGCGATAAGCGCGAGCTGCGCAACACCCGTGGTAAGCTGGTGACCGAAATCACCTACCTCAACCGCCACGGCAAACGTGAGCCAATCAGCATTGCGCAGCACGTTTTTAAATACCACATCACCATTCAATATCTGGGTGACTGAGATGATCTACATTTCGGCAGTCGGCATGATCAATGCGCTGGGCAACACGCTCGATGAGATCGCCGCGAACCTGACGCGCGGCGTGGCCCCCGGCATGCGCCCAAGAACCGGCTGGCTTCAGGGACATCCAGAAGCCGTGCTGGGCGGCGTCGACGGCGAGCTGCCCGTTATTGCTGATACTTTTCATGACCACCGCTCGCGCAACAACCAGCTGCTGCTGGCCGCGCTGGCGCAGATTCAGCCGCAGGTGGATGCCGCCATCACGCGGTATGGCCATGAGCGGGTTGCCGTGGCGCTCGGGACCAGTACCTCCGGACTGGATGAGGGCGACGCGCACGTCAACCTGACCCTGAACGGCAAAGCCAGCACCGCGTGGCGCTATCCGCAGCAGGAGCTGGGCGACCCGTCGCGCTTTCTCAGCCACTGGTTAGCGCTCGACGGCCCGGCCTTTACCCTTTCAACCGCCTGCTCCTCCAGCGCTCGCGCGATCATCAGCGGACGTCGCCTGATTGAGGCCGGACTGGCGGACGTGGCGATTGTCGGCGGCGCGGATACCCTGAGCCGAATGCCGATTAACGGTTTCCACAGCCTGGAGTCGCTCTCCACCACGCGGTGCCAGCCGTTTGCTCAGGATCGTTGCGGCATCACCATCGGTGAAGGCGCGGCGTTGATGCTGCTGACGCGTGAACCGCAGCCTATCGCGCTGCTGGGCGTCGGCGAGTCGAGCGATGCTTACCATATTTCCGCGCCGCATCCGCAGGGAGAAGGCGCGATTCGCGCGATTCAGCAGGCGCTGGACGATGCGGGGATGGCCCCTGGCGATATCGGCTACATTAATCTGCACGGCACCGCGACGCCGCTAAACGATCGGATCGAATCTCACGTGGTGAACGCGCTGTTTGGCGAAGCGGTTCCCTGTAGTTCCACCAAGCACCTGACCGGCCACACGCTGGGTGCGGCAGGCATCACCGAGGCGGGGATAAGCATGTTGATATTACAAAGAAATCTACCGCTTCCTGCCCAGGACTTTAGCCTGTCGCCGCGCGACCCGGCGCTGGCGCCGTGCGGGATTATTACGCAGCCACAAACGCTGAAGCACCCGGTTATCCTGTCAAATTCGTTCGCGTTTGGCGGTAACAACGCCAGCATCCTGCTCGGGAGGGTTTCATGAGCCGCTATTTATCACCCGGCGACTATCTGCCGCACGACGCCCCCATGCTGCTGCTGGAAGAGGTGGTGAGCGTGACCGAGGAAACCGCCATTTGCCTCGTCGCCGTGACGCCCGACGGCGTGCTGAGTCCGTATCTCGATCCGCAAGGGAACCTCCCCGGCTGGTTTGCGCTGGAGCTGATGGCACAGACCGTCGGCGTGTGGTCCGGCTGGCATCGTCAGCAGAAAGGTCTGGAAGCGATGCCGCTGGGGATGGTGCTCGGCGCCCGTGAGCTGGTTTGCGCCGCGGGCGCGCTGCCGGGCGGAAAAACGCTTTCTGTCGCCATCAGCCGCCTGATGCAGGACGAACGTTTCGGCAGCTTTGAATGCACGATTGATGCAGGCGCGGAGCCGCTGGCATCGGGTCGTGTGAACACCTTCCAGCCGACGGCGGAAGAACTTCATTCTCTCTTTCAACAAGGAGCGTGCGCATGAGTCGTTCAGTTTTAGTGACCGGCGCCAGCAAGGGGATCGGGCGCGCCATCGCCCAAAAGCTGGCGGCGGAAGGTTTTGTCGTCGGCGTTCATTATCATCATGACGAGGCCGGCGCGCAGGATACATTGGAAGCGATTCACGCCCTTGGCGGCGCGGGGCGTCTGCTGCAGTTTGACGTTGCAAACCGTGCGCAGTGCCGCACGGTGCTGGAGCAGGATATTGCGGCGCACGGCGCATGGTACGGCGTGGTAAGCAATGCGGGTATAACGCGCGATGCCGCCTTCCCGGCGCTCAGCGATGACGACTGGGATGCGGTGATCCACACCAATCTCGACAGTTTCTACAACGTCATCCAGCCCTGCATCATGCCGATGATTAGCGCGCGCCAGGGAGGACGCATTATCACGCTCTCTTCCGTCTCTGGCGTGATGGGCAACCGGGGCCAGGTGAACTACAGCGCCGCCAAAGCGGGCATTATTGGCGCCACCAAAGCGCTGGCGATAGAGCTGGCAAAACGCAAAATCACCGTCAACTGCATTGCGCCGGGCCTTATCGATACCGGCATGCTGCAGATGGAAGAGACGGCGCTAAAAGAGGCCATGGCCGCTATCCCGATGAAACGCATGGGACAGGCGGACGAAGTGGCCGGGCTGGCCGCTTATCTGATGTCAGATATTGCCGGTTACGTGACTCGCCAGGTCATTTCCATTAATGGAGGGATGCTATGACGCGCCGCGTGGTGATTACCGGGATGGGCGGCGTCACCGCCTTTGGCGATAACTGGCAGGACGTTTCCACCCGGCTGCTGGCCTACGAAAACGCCGTACGGTATATGCCGGAATGGCAGGAATTCGACGGGCTGCAAACGCTGCTGGGCGCGCCGATAGAAGACTTCAGGCTGCCGGACCATTATACCCGTAAACGCATCCGCGCGATGGGCCGCGTATCGCTGCTGTCGACGCGGGCCACCGAGCTGGCGCTGGAGCAGGCGGGTTTGCTCGACGATAAGGTGCTGACTAATGGTGAAACCGGGATTGCCTATGGTTCCTCAACCGGCAGCACCGGCCCGATGAGCGAATTCGCCACCATGCTCACCGAGAAGCACACCAATAACATTACCGCCACCACCTACGTGCAGATGATGCCGCACACCACCGCCGTCAATACCGGCCTGTTCTTTGGCCTGCGCGGGCGGGTTATCCCCACCTCCAGCGCCTGTACCTCGGGCAGCCAGGCGATTGGCTACGCGTGGGAAGCCATCCGCCACGGTTACCAGACCGTGATGGTCGCGGGCGGCGCAGAGGAACTGTGCCCCTCAGAAGCGGCGGTCTTTGATACGTTGTTCGCCACCAGCCAGCGCAATGACCAACCGAAAACAACGCCCTCCCCGTTCGACGAGAAACGCGACGGTCTGGTGGTGGGTGAAGGTGCCGGAACGCTCATTCTTGAAGAACTGGAGCACGCAAAAGCGCGCGGCGCGACCATCTTCGGCGAGATCGTCGGCTTTGCCACCAACTGCGATGCCGCCCATATCACCCAACCCCAGCGCGAAACCATGCAAATCTGTATGGCGCAGTCGCTGAAAGTGGCAGGCTTAAGTCCGCAGGATATCGGCTATATTTCGGCCCACGGCACCGCAACAGACCGCGGCGATCTTGCCGAAAGCCAGGCAACAGCGGCCCTATTCGGTGACCACGTCCCCTTTTCCTCGTTGAAAGGCTATTTTGGTCACACCCTCGGCGCCTGTGGCGCGCTGGAGGCCTGGATGAGTCTGCAGATGATGCGAGAAGGCTGGTTTGCGCCCACGCTCAACCTGCGGCATCCGGATGAAAACTGCGGTGCGCTGGACTACATCATGGAAAAGGCCCGCCGAGTGGATTGCGAGTTCCTGCAGAGTAATAACTTTGCCTTCGGCGGCATCAACACCTCGATGATTATTCAACGCTGGCCCTGAAATGTACCGGCTTTATCTGGGGAACGTTCCGGCCTTAAGCGCCATTCCGCTCGCTGCCGAAGTTATGTCGGCGGCACCGCAGGGCGCAAGACGCGCCGCCTGGCTGGCGGGTCGGGCGCTGCTTTGCTACGTCTGCTCGCCGCTGCCGGAGATTATCTATGGCGAACAAGGGAAACCGGCGTTTGGGGGCGAGCAGCCGCTGTGGTTCAACCTGAGCCACAGCGGCGACAACATCGCCCTGCTACTCAGCGATGAAGGAGAAGTGGGCTGCGATATCGAGGTTATCCGCCCGCGCCCGCGATGGCCATCGCTGGTGAGTGCGTTTTACAGCGCCGGCGAACAGGCGGAAATTACCGCCGAACGCCCGGAACACCAGCTTGCCGCCTTCTGGCGCATCTGGACGCAAAAAGAGGCTATCGTGAAACAGCGCGGCGGCGGCGTATGGCAGATGGCCGACATCGACAGTACGCAGCCTACGACGCATTTTATTGCTCATTGCCAGCAAAATGCGCTCAGTCTGGCCGTCTGTACGCCAACACCGCTCAACATTCAGGACATAATTGTCGACATCAGCCCACAACGTTGATTTTGGTCAACTCCACGTCTACGCATAAGCTGCATTTTATGCGCACTTTATATTTACAGGGTGAATAGTTCATTGGTATTACGACTCGAACAAATGTTTGTCCGGCCCGCAAGCCTGTGGGGTTGGCTGATGTGCAACGCGCTTAACGGCATTGCTATCGTGCTCTGTTTTAGCGCCGTCAGCGCCTGTGTTGGCATCCGGGAATCGGTATGGCATATCGTCGTCACGCTGGCGATTATTGTCTCCACCTTTTACAGCGCCAACTATTTCTCCGCGCTGGAATCTCGCAACGACAAGCGGCGCTATTTTTTGTTAGCCTGGGTCATCGTGACCGTGTTACTGAATTTTATCCACGTCTGGGGCTAAATGGGCGCCGGAGGGGTCACCCCCGCCCCAGCGCGCACGTTGCTATGACTTAGGGGCGTGGGCCGAACATGTCAATCAGCTGCTTTTCATCCGGCATGCCGACTACCTGCTGCAGCTCATTTTTATCATTCATATAATAAATGGCCGGTGTCGCGCTCGCCCCCAGATCGTCCATCAGCTTCTGGTGCTGCTGGAGCAAATTGAAGGTTTCACGCGGCGTGGTCCCCGTAAACGGCGGCAGCTTTTTGCCGCCAGAGAGCTCGTACTCCCGCCAGGCCGCCACCGGATCATCGGCGTTCAGAATGGCCGTGGCGTTACGACCGCTTTGTGGGTTAAGGAACGCCACCAACAGCGTATTGAGCTGCACTTTGCCCGCCGCCACCCAGGGCTGGGCCGCCGACCAGAACGTTTTGCAATACGGACAGAACGGATCGGCGAAGACCACCACCTTGCGTTCCGCCGTATCGGCCCCCTCTTTCAGCGCGTGGGCGCTGTTCAGCTTTTGCCACATCTCCCGGCCCATCGGGATATAAATTTCGCTTTTGAAATAGTCTTCACTCAGGTTTTTACCTTTATCGTCATAAAGGTAGCCGGACACCACGTGCTGGCCATCGGGGGTCAGAAACAGCGTCACGCCCATATCCTGATACTGACCAACCCAGCTTTTCATGCCGCCGGGGGCGTCTATTTCTTTGACTATCGTGATGTTCTGCTGCTCGCTAAAGCGCTTCACAATGTCGGGAAGCGGCGCATTGGCAAAGGCGAGCGTCGGCATTAAGGATAACGCCATCAGCGCGATCGGTTTCATCGTTGTCTCTCCTTAACGCGGGGGAGTTCCCCCGCGAGTCAATTTACTGTTTTTTCAGCGCTTCGCTGACCATTGCGTCAAATTGTTCATACGGGATCCAGCCCGACAGCAGCTCGCCGCCAATCAGCGTGGCGGGCGTGCCCTGAATACCCAGCTGCTGCGCAACCGCCAGGCTTTTTTTCAGCGTTTCCAGGCTTTGCTCATCGGGCTTCTCCACCACCACTGCGGCTTTATTTTTCGCTTCAGCAATACTGGCATCATCGTGATAGCCCTTTCTCGCCATCAGGATATCGTTGAAGCGGAGGAACTGCTCAGGATGCGTACGCCACACGGTTAGCGCTTCTCGCGCCGACGTGACCGAACTTTCTGCGCGGTAAGGCAGAAACTTAAACACCACCGCCACGTCGGGGTATTTCGCCACGATCTTTGCCAGATACGGGTCAAATTTCTTGCAGTAAGGGCAGTTGTAGTCGGTAAACACCACCAGCGTCAACCGGGGATGCGCCGCCCCCATGCGCGGAGAGTTTGGGTCATTGAAGAGAAAGTCCTGGTGTTGCTTAAGGACCGTCTGCAACTGCTCGCGATCGGCCTGCGCGCTCTGCTGGTCGAGCTTTTCCGCCGCCGCGGCGAGGATTTCAGGATGGTTAAGCAGCGTCTCCTGCACCAGTTCCTGGACGCGCGCTTCCTGTGCGGGCGTCAGCGGCGGCGCGGCGAAGGCACGCAGTGAAGCAAGGATCAGCAAGCCAAAAATCAGCGTTTTTTTCATGGGTTATTCACCTTTAACAGGGTTCAGAGCGGTCAACAGGGTCTTTTTGTCCAGCAGCGGCGGGAGGATCTCGCCGACGGCTTGCCCCGGCCCGTAGACTTCATTGAAGGGGATGGCAAAGCGGTTACGTTTTTGCAGGAAAGCAGCGATGGCATCAGAGGGTTGGCTCCAGTCACCGCGTAGGGCCACCACATCAGGCGCATTCAGCGCGGCGATAATCTCCGGCTGATTTAATACCCGTATTTCATTCACTTTGCAGGTCACGCACCAGTCTGCCGAGATATCGACAAAAACCCGCTTCCCGTCCGCGACGGCCTGCGCTATTGCCGCTTCGCTCAAGGGTTGCCAGCGGATCGCCGTTTCGGTCCTGGGCGCAGGCGAAGCCTGGAGGAGCCCATGCAGCTGGTAGCCGCCGAACGCCGCCAGCAAAACCAGTACGACAAAGAAGCTCACACCCCGGCGTTTGGCGACGGAGATAAAAGCAAACAGCGCCAGCAGCGTGAGCGTCAGCACGATAACCCCGCTAATTCTGTCGCCGATGTGCTGGGCAAGCAGCGTCGCCAGCCAAAGGCTGGAGGCCAGCATCATCAGCGCGAGCAGCGTTTTCACCCCGTTCATCCAGCGGCCTGGACGCGGCAGCAGCAGGGCGATTTTCGGCACCAGCGCCACCAGCAGCCACGGGAGGGCCATACCGATTCCGAGCGCGATAAAAATAAGCCACAGCGTCGTCAGCGGTGCGCCCAGCGCAAAGGCGACGGCGGTACCGAGAAACGGCGCCGAACACGGCGTCGCCAGCAGCGTGGCAAAGACCCCTTCAAAGAAGCTGCCCAGCGTACCGTTGCCCCCTGCCGTCGCCATTCTGCCCACCATCGTCGATGGCAGCAGCACGTTGAACACGCCGAACAGATTGAGCGCAAACACAAAGGTGACGGCCACCATCAGGCCGATAAACCACGGGTTCTGGAACTGAATACCCCAGCCCAGCGCCGCCCCGGTCAGCTTCAGCGCAGAGACCATCGCCGCCAGTAGCGCAAAGGAGAACAGGATCCCCGCGCTGGTCGCCAGAAAGCGCAGCCGGATCTTGCGCCTGTCCGTACCCGCATGCAGCACCGCGCTAAGCTTCATCCCCAGCACCGGCAGCACGCAGGGCATCAGATTGAGGATAAGACCACCGAGCAGCGCAAACAGCAGCATCTGGCTCAGGCCGGTCGCCGGGTCATCGTGCAATGCAGCGCTATCAGGGCCGACCGTGAGGGTCGTTTGCTGCGCCCGGTCATGATTGGTGAGCACAAAGGAGAGCGTTTTCCCCGCCAGCGTCGTGGGGACGTCACCCCATTCGTCGGTAACCGGTACGGTCACGGTCAACGCTTTGCCGCGCGTTTGCACCTGGGGCTCACCGGGCAGAATGCCCCCGTCCAGCGGGTCGAAATAGATTTCGGGCGAGCGCCATTCGTCCGGCGTTGTCCCGGTAATCACCAGCTGCTTCCCTGCCAGATGTGCGGAGAGATCGGCGGAAACGCCGCTGCTGGCCGGAATCGTCCGCATCGCCTGTTCGAAGTCGTCCCGGAAGGTTTCATCGGTGGGATGATTAAGATTAAGCTGCAGCGGGTAGTCTGTTAACAAGCAGACGTTGCTACAGGTGGACAGCGTGAGCGTTCCAGCCAGCGTATCCCCGAGGTTACCGGTGATGATCATCGGAATCGCCACCCGTCGGTGGTAGCCCTGCGTGGTCAGCCCGGAAATGTCAAAGCGCGACGGCACCGGCCAGTACCACTGCGCCTTCTCGCCGTTCTGCCAGACGATCTCGGGCGCAACGCCCCCTTCCCCCGGTGAACGCCAGTAGGTTTTCCAGCCGGACTGGAGTTCAACGGTCAGCAGGCCGTACACTCGGCCCTCGCCTCTTTCGGCCTGGAAACGAATGCGGGCGTGATCGTTTTGCGGGGAGGTTAACCACCCGCTATCCGCTGCGTGGGCGATACCCGCGCAGCTGAGCAACAGGAGGAAGAGTCCCCTGAAGATATTCAACATGTCTTTTCTCCGTAAATAAAAAATTAAATCGCTAAGACGGCGATGTTTTATTCACGGAAAACGCAGTTTTTGAGGTGTATTCGTAAGGTTGGCGGCCGTCGGGGCACGTCGCGAAAGACAAACGCGCGCACTTCGACAAACAGCGGCATCAGGGCCAGGAAGAGAATAACGGCGGGCAGCGCGCCGTCAAAGAACATCGGCTGGGCGCACAGCAGCGAGCTGGCGCTCAGCTGACACGGCGACGGGCCGAGCTCCGCTTCCGGCGTCGCCGGGCTGGAGAAGACCTGAACCGGGTTGCTGGCCTGCTCAAGAAAATGGTGCAGATAAACAGCCCGTTGGACCAGGCAGATAGCCATCGCCAGACAGGTCATCATCAACAGCCATTTTGCTACCAGCGGACGATTATGCATTATTCACCGAATCAATCAGGACCGACGAATCATAAACAATACTCAATGATCCGCAAGGGTGTGAGTGTAAGGTTTTGTCTGCTCCGCCGCTGCGCTGAGGAAGAAATCCTGCTCTATAGTTAATCTAACTTCTCTGGTTGAGGCTGCTCGCACCATGATTGCAGCATATCCCGGCATCACCCTACTCCTGCTAACCTCGCTGGCATTCAGCCCGAATGCCGTGGCGGCGGAGGGCCAGCGGATCAAGCAGCGCGCCGACGCGGTGCTGACCTTAATGAGCTTTATGATCGTACCGGATATCACCGCCAGCGATCTCAATATTGGCTCCGGTTCCGATGATAAAACCGAGCTCTCCATTACCCAGTTTGGCGGCGGCGCAACCATGGGGGAGTCCTTTCCGTTGTACCTGGAGGGCGCAATGGGCTACAGCCGTTATGATCCGCAGTTTGTTATCAGCGACGGCGACCAGAGTCGACGTATTCCTACCAAATGGAACAGCCTGACCACTACGGGCGGTATCGGTTGGGATTTTAACCTGCACCGCGACCGCTGGGGCGGCAATCTGGTGCTGCGTCCCATCGCCAACGTCATGCTCGGCACCATGGCCAGCGATCTGCGCGTGGGTGCCTGGGCGCTGGAGCGGCACAAAAACGCCGATTACGATTTCCTCGACGGCGGCCGACTCAATGCGTACGGGCTGGGCGGTTCGTTGATGCTCGACTATGAGCTTATCTCCCCTGCGCAGGACATCGATGTCGAGCTGCGCTACACAGGTATGAATCTGCAAACCTTTGGCAGCACCTCTCGTGCCGTGGAGGGAAGCGCCACGGCGCAAAACCTCGGGCTTTATCTGCGCCGTCGTGCGCCATTGTTCGACTGGACGCTGCTAAAAAGCCCGGTACGCTACGTACTGGAGGGCGCGCACACCGAGTACCTCGGCGAGCAGCGCGGTAAGCTCGGCTTCGATAGCCTGAGCTCGGTAGGGCTGGGCATTGAAATGGACAGCAGCAAGTACCCGGTCTTTATCACCCGTACGCGGCTGGTGGCGCGCTATATGTTTGGCAACGGCACAAGCGGCTACGGCGTGGGGCTGGCAATGAGCTTTTAATGGCCAACGTTTGGCTAGATTTCGTGTCTGCCAAGATAGCGTTCTTTCATCAAGCTGGCCGCGATGCCGACATCAAGGAACGGCGACGGCGGCATCCAGTTCGCCTGTCCCAACGCCTGCATCGAGGCAATCAGCGGGTTATCTTCGCCCAGCACATAATCTGCCAGCAAACGTCCAGCGATAGTCTGTTTAGAGATCCCGGCGCCATTACAGCCGCCTACCGCCCAGACCGCAGGGCCAACCTGCCCCCATACCGGTGCGCCGTTGCGGGTTACGCTGATGGTTCCAGACCAGGTGTGTTCAATCTTGACGTCGCTTAGCTGCGGATAGGCTTTAGCAAAAAACGCCGCATGTCGCTGAGCGGCGTTCCAGGTCTGCCGCGCGGTGACGATCCCTTTCAGCGCGGGTTCAACGTGCTGGCGAATCAGGAAACGGCGGTCGTGGGTATAACGCAACGTCGCGCCCGCAATGGCGTTCACGGGTGTCAGCCCCCAGCCCGGCGTGCTGGAAATGCGCTGCTGTTGTTCTGCATTCAGCGGTTCGGTGATGCTGGCGAAGGTGGCCATCGGCGCCTGACGGTTCAGCGCGGGAGAAAGCGCGCTGGAGAGCGCGTTGGTCGCCAGCATAACCCGCTCGGCGTCGACGCAACCCTGCACCGTCAGCACCCGAGGGTGGCGACCAGAATAATCGATCGCCACCACCGGAGAGTGGTTATAAACCGTGACGTTGGCCGGCAGATGGCGCACCAACCCGGCAATGAGCGCGGCGGGGTTCACCAGAATACTGTCTGGCGTGTAGATCCCCGCATGGTAAAGCCGCGTTCCCAGCTCATCGCTTAACGCTGCGTGGTCCTTTAAGTCATAGGCCGCATCCATCTGTTTCAGGCTTTCCACATATTCCTGCAAAATGTGGCCATCGGTGGCGGCAATCTGGCAGTGATACTTGCCCGCCTGGTGCCAGTCACACTCAATACCCGTCTGCTGAATACGCGACTGTAGCTCACGAATCCCCTGCTGAAGGAGTTGCCGATAGTGTTCGGCCTTTTTCAGCTCGGAGGTCGATGAACCGATGTTATGCGGTAGACCAATAATAAAACCGGAGTTCCGTGCGGAGGCGCTTTCCATCGCAGATTCAGCGTCAATTAAGACGATGTGGCTGTCTGGATGCCGCTCGGCCAGGCGCTGGGCAAATGCCACCCCGCTAAACCCGGCACCCACGACCACCCAATGCGCTTTGTGTTGCCCACTGAGTACCGGGAAATGACGCCGTTCATTTTCATGAACCGGCCAGCCGGTTTTATTCTGATTAAAAGGAATAGAGGCATACTTCATTTAATGACCACCTGTGACAACACGAAATTATTGTTGTAATCGCTGTAATGATGAAGGTTGTTGTGGGATTGCAAAGACCTTATCCCACAAAAAGAGTACCAGAATATCCACAGGGGTCTTAAACGGTTTAGGTTGAATAATTTTCAGGACAGACAGTGGGTTACGACAAATAACTTACAAATACAACGTATTTTATTTACATTCCACGCTGTGCACGGCCGGGAATACCCGGCACGTGTTCTTTAGCTTGTCAGAGATGACGTTCAGGGCTTCAGTAATGCCTTATATTGGGCTTCATACTGCGGCGCATTCCATGAACCGTCGAAAATGGTGTAGGTGATATAGCCTTTATTCAGCCAACCAGAATCACTGTCGTCGAGCACCGGTTTTAACGACTGCGGATTCATCGTCTGTTTCGCCGTACCGTCGGGCAGAATATCGTAGCCAATTTGGGGGACCGGGAAACGCTGATTATCAACATAGCGCACGCCTTTGATCTCCGCAGATGCCAGCGCCGGATAGTTAATACTCAAACCGGTGCCTGCAGGTAATAGCGGCTGCCCTTTCACGCGCTGGGCATTCAATTTATCCACCACGCCAACGACATAATCAACGGAGTCAGGCCAGTATTTATGCGTACTTGGCCATTTGTTTTTCATCTCCTCGTCGGTAAATCGATAACCAATGCTCGCGGCAATCGCCGGGACGCCGTAGCGAACCGCGCGAGCAGCGGCGCTGACGGTCCCGGAATTCACCTGTGCCATGCCGGTATTCGGGCCGTCGTTGACGCCGGAAATCACCAGATCAGGCGCGGCCTCTTTCAGCAGACCATTGAGACCAAAATCGACCGAGTCCGCTGGCGTGCCCGGGAAGCAATAACGTTGCTCGGCCACCTTTTTCACATCAAAGATTTTTCCCGTGTTGAACGTAATCGCCGAGCCAATACCGCTTTGATTCGTGGCCGGAGCCACCATCCAGACATCATACCCTTTCGCCTTAAGTTTATCCTGAAGCGATGTACTGCCCGGCGATTCACAGCCATCATCGTTGACGACCAATATTTTCAGCGGTGCCGTTCCGGCCTGAACTGAAAAAGCGCATATAGCGAACAACGGTGCAATTATTTTTAGTAAATTCATCGTGACTCCTCGGATAAGGGGAACTGGTGCTTTATTACAAGCAAAAAAAAACCTAAGACACCCGCCGCCCATGCAGAGCAACACGTGTCTTAGGTTTTGCCTTATTTCAGTAACAATCCTGAGATGGTTGAGAAAATACCGTCTAAGCCGCACAAGGTCCAGACGGGCTATTCTTTTTCTGTGACCAGTATCAAAAAAATCTTCCTGATGGCGTCGGCATTCGCCCTATTTTAATTTCGTTAATAAACTATTCTTTAGTTAAACAGAGAAAAAATCACCGGGCTAAATTACCAGGAAAGAAGACTTGAAGGCGATCACAAATATAAGCCCAGGATAAAATAATTACTGTTATTTAAAATTGATGGTACTATTGTCCGACAAAACTGGATTGTTACTGTTTGCAACAGGCAAAACCTGCGTCATTTCTCAAGCATGCTATTTTGATGATTGAGAAGGGGCGCGGGTTTTTTGTTTTATTAAAAATATAAAAAGGATACCCCATGAAAAAATGGCTAATTGCTTTAATGGCGCTTGCCAGCGCGGCGACCTGTTCTGCGGCAGATATCGCGCCTTCTGCCCACGATGATACCGTCACCCTCTATTTTGCTCGTCATGGTAAAACGCTGTTTAATACCTTCGACCGCGTTCAGGGCTGGGCCGATACGCCGCTGACCGAAGAGGGTATCCGGGTCGCCCGTTATCTTGGCGAAGGGTTAAAAGGGATTGCATTTGACCGCTATTACTCCAGCGATGCGGGACGCCAGCGCGAAACCATGGCGGTCATTCTCAAGCAAATGGGTGTCGCAAACTACCACCTCAATGAGCTTCCCGGCCTGCGTGAAGCCTTCTTCGGCGGCTTTGAAGGCGGCTTCAATAAAGATATGGCTGAAGCCGGCGCGCATGCGCCAGGGATGGCCGATAGCGCCGCGCTGTTCCAGGCGATGAAGGCGGGCACCCTGCCCGTGAAGGATTCGCAGGACGCGCTGGCGAAAGCCGACCCGAAAGGGCTGGCGGAAAACTATGCGCAGGTAAAAGCCCGCACCCAGGCAGCGCTGGCCACTATCGTCAAGCAGGCACAGGCGAACGGCGATAAAACCGTGCTGGCCATTTCGTCGGGTACATCGATGCAAATTATGATTTCCGATCTCACCGATTCACCAGACAAAAATAAGCCGCTGGCTAACGCCGCCGTGGTCAAAATTATCTATAAAAACGGCCACTACAGCGTACCGGAAATTGGCACATTGCAATACGTCGAGACCGGTAAACAGCGTCTGAATACTCAAAAATAATACCTATATTGATAATACCGTGGGGATTCTTGCCCCCACGGGTCTATTCTGGGATCACACATGAAAATAACAACATTAGCAACAGCATGGCTCATGCTGATGCAAGGCTATGCCACGTCAGTATTGGCAGCAGAAAGTCAAAATGAATACGCGTATCTGGATAATTCTTTCTTCCGTGATTCTTCGATGACCCTGTCATTAAAGAACTACTGGAAATATCTGAAAGAAGAGAATGCGAACCCCACACACGTGCATAACGCCTGGGGCCAGGGCGTGGCGGTGGATTATCAATCGGGCTATTTTGCCGATTTTATTGGCGTTGATACCGTTTATTATGGCGCGGTGAAATTAGGCGCCAGTGATTATTTCAACTCCCGCGGCGTCCTTTATAACAACGGCGAAGGTAATAAAAAAAGCAACGCCGAGGGATATTCTAAATTCGGCCAACGTAATATTAAGCTGAAATATAACGTTGCGGATACCCAGCTGAACGCCCGCTGGGGCTGGCAGGTACTGAAAAATTACGGCGTAATCTCCACCTCCAATCGCCTCTCGCCCACCACCTATTCGGGGATTAGCGGCGGCATCAGCGGTGAGCATTTGACGCTACGCGGCGCCTATATCGAGAATTCAATGGACCGTAACTCGCCGGATAAAAAACAGCTGCAGACTAATACCGGAGAGAAAATCAACCACCTGGCGAGTGGTGAAGTACTGTGGAATAGCCAGACGTTCAGCGCGCAATATGGCTACGGCGAGAGCGAAAATTATCTGCGGCGTCATCTGCTATTTACCCAGCTGCGGCCCGTTGAGCGTTTGAGTATCGGTACGCAAATCTACGCAACCGAAGCGCTGGATAACTATCTGGCCATGCCCGCCAGCAAACGCGATTTCGATCATAACGCGTGGCATTTTGCCATCGACGTCAGCTGGCAGGACGAACGCTGGAGTACAAAATGGGGGGTGGGCTATACCAGTGCCAAAAAAGAGAATGAAGTCGGCTTCTACCCTCGCCATATGAGTAAAAACTCACGCGGCACATTTATCTCAATGGCCTATGCGGGCGACGACTATATGCGCGATGGCGAACTGATGCTGGCGAATATTTCTGACTACAAGCTCACGCCGGATCTGGCTGTCGGGCTGGCGGGAAATATCGCGCAGTTTAATTATAAAGATAACCACGTGCGTACCGGCGAAATTAGCGCCTTTACCCGCTGGACGCCCTCCGCGCCGCCGATGAAGAATCTTACGGTATGGCTGATGTTTGGCCCCGGCTGGTCGTATAAAACCCGCGGTAAAACGCCGGTGATTACTAACGGCCGCTATACGCGAACGCAGACGCTGTCGTCGGAAGCGATTATTGAGTACCGATTCCGCATGTTCTAAGAAAAGCAGGCCTGATAGGTTCACTATCAGGCCTTCAGAAGAGATTACGGCGCGGTGCTGTGAATTTCCGCCACCCGCTTGCGAACGCCAAACCAACCGGCGACCAGCAGAATGGCAATCAGCGGCAGCGCGGCGATAGTGTAGGTGCCATTCGGGTAGTCAAACGCCATCAGCACCAGCACGCTCAGCAGGAACAGCAGCGTCAGCCAGGAGGTAAACGGCGCCCCCGGCAGCTTAAAGCTCACGTCGGCGGCTTTGCCTTCTTTAATGGCCTTCCGCAGGCGCAGCTGGCAGACCATGATAAAGGCCCACGAAGCTATAATCCCCAGCGATGCGAAGTTCAGGACGATTTCAAACACCTGAGACGGCACCAGGTAGTTGAGGAATACGCCCACCACATAAACCACCAGCGTGGCCATAATCCCGGCATACGGTACATGCTGACGGCTCATTTTACTCATAAACTTCGGCGCCGATCCGCCCATCGCCATCGAGCGCAAAATACGCCCGGTGCAGTATAGTCCAGAGTTCAGGCTGGAGAGCGCAGCGGTCAGCACCACGATATTCATAATGCTGCCGATATACGGCACGCCCAGCTTCGAGAAGAAGGTCACGAACGGGCTTTGCCCCGCCTGGTAGGCGTTCCACGGCAACAACAGGACCAGCAGCACCACCGAGCCGACGTAGAACAGGCCGATACGCCAGATCACGCTGTTGATGGCGCGCGGCACCATGGTCTGCGGGTCTTTACATTCACCGGCTGCGGTGCCCACCAGTTCAATGGAGGCAAAGGCAAAAACCACGCCCTGTACCAGAACCAGCGCGGGCAACAGACCATGCGGGAAGAAACCGCCGTTATCGGTAATCAGATGGAAACCGGTCGCGTTGCCGTCGAGCGGTTTGCCGCTGCCCAGATAGACGGTCCCCACCACGAGGAAGACAACGATGGCCAGCACTTTGATGAGCGCAAACCAGAACTCCATCTCGGCGAACCACTTAACGCCAATCATGTTCATGGTGCCCACCACCGCCAGCGCGCCAAGCGCGAAGACCCACTGCGGAACGTCGCCAAATGCGCCCCAATAGTGCATATAGAGCGCGACTGCGGTGATATCAACGATACCGGTCATCGCCCAGTTGACGAAATACATCCAACCCGCCACGTAGGCGGCTTTTTCGCCGAGGAATTCACGAGCATAGGAGACGAAGCTGCCGCTGGAAGGACGATGCAGCACCAGTTCACCGAGGGCGCGAAGAATAAAGAATGAAAAAATACCGCATACCAGATATACCAGCGCCAACGCCGGGCCGGCCATTTGCAGACGCGCGCCAGCCCCGAGAAACAGGCCGGTACCAATGGCCCCACCGATCGCAATCATCTGCACCTGACGGTTTCCCATGGCTTTGTAGTACCCCTCTTCGTGGGCATTCAGCCAGCGTCGTTTCGCCGCGTGTTGCTCCGCGGCTTGAGTGTTTTGTGTTTCCATTATCCCTGTTACCTGTCTGATTTAAGGAGATTTCAGGTCGTCGCGAACGGAACGCGAGCCACGACGATCAATGCGATTTTTCCCGTCATTCTGTGTAGAGATAAAATCGCCGCGAAGCATCCTACCTGCAATTAATAAGCGGTGCAAAACATACGCGGTCGTCGGAGCGCTCCGGAACGAACAAAGCGTCGTAATCAGCGGTCATGGCAGCGGTTTTAACTGTGCGACAGAGAAAAACAGGTAAATATCGGGAAGGTAAACACTTCGTGCTTAACAATGAAGGGAAATATTGATTCCGCCTGCTTTCGCCTGTCGGTAAGGCGAAACGGCCTCGTCATCAAGGCCGTTGCATAAAAGAGATGAATCACATCATTGAGTTAATTTCGTGACAGGTTCTTTTTACGGAAAGAAATATTCCGCATCAGGATTCGCGACGCTCGGGAAGAATATTCACCGAGGCCATCAGACAGATAATATAACCGAATAGCTCGCTCCCCTCCTCCACCATATTTTTGACAATACGGACGTAGCCATCCTGCAAAATAGACTGCCAAAGTATCGACATACCGAACAAACGGGAAAAGACAAGAATCGCCAGTAGACCGGCAATCATTAATCCATATGACGGCGTCGTGCTATATTCAGCCAGCTGTGCCAGCACCCGCTGCGGCTGACGAAATGCGTAGCAGAGGGTCGCCAGGCTTACCGCCAGCGCGAACCACAGCCAGCTCCCATGCCGGATGAGGTCAAACACCGCATCCAGCTCACGGATCAGCATGGCGAGGAAAAAACCGGCGATCAGAATATTGCACTGGCGCATTGCGCTGTTTTTCCAACCGCGGACAAGATGCACCATGATAATGATAAAGAGAATACTTTCCTGAACAATTTCAGTGAATGAGTCTTCGGACAGACCATTTTTGATTATATTCACATCAACATGCAGGCACAGTACAACAACGACCACCGCCAGAGCTAAAAACACAACACGCAAAAATAAGCTAACTAAAATCATAAAAGTCACTGCATTTTACCAAAACTTTATTTTACAGTGAGGTTTATCTGACAATTTGTCCATCTGTGCCACATAGCCGCGATATTTAACAATTATTGCGTTATTGCCGGGGCACGTTTATTTCCCGGCCTTGTTAAAATAATAACCGACGCACACCCCCGATATTATATTGCGCTATTTTCGTACTCATAGCGGCAGATCGTGTTAATCCCACGTTCGGGGCTTTTGACCCCCGTGTGCAGATACAACGCTTTCGCTTCGTGTACCCAGAAGCTGCCGCCGGCTCGTGCCTGCGCGTGAAACAGCGTCGCCTGCGGATACATCGTACGCAAATTACCTTTACTGAAGCCAAACCATTTACGGGAGACGTCCCTCAGCTCGCGGGTAGTTAGCAGCCGTCCTCCCTGACGCGCGCAGCGTTCACGGGCCTGCACAAAGTTATCATCCACCGCGCCATCGCCCACAAGCCAGGTCGCAACCGTAAAGTCATAACGCTGGGAATTGCCGGTCTTCCGGTTATGCAGCGTCAACGTCCCCGCCCTTTCATGCGCCAGCGGCTGCCTTATCATCCGCAGCGTGACCCGCCCTTCATGATGCGCGTCGATCGCCAGCCAGCGATGATTAAAGCTGAAGGCCACGTCGTTCAGATTCAGCGCCTCGTGGTTGCTGCTCATGGTCACGGTGGCGCCGGTAAACCCGACGCTCAGTATACTGGCCGTGCGAAAGCCAGGCGTGCTGGGGGCATGAAAGCTAATACGCTGGAAATAATCAGTCGGCGTTTCTGCCGCCGCATAGCCGACAAACGACACGATAAGCGAAATCAGGGCAGAAGCCCGGAACAGGGTTTTCATCTGTATCCTTACCTTTGTCACGGATGGCACGGCCAATGTTGCAGAAAGAATAATGTGACCAATTGATAAATAAAGATAATTTACACATTCTGACGGTAATACGCGGTGTTTATCGCGCGATCACTTCTGAATGCGCTCTCGTTGCACTTTATCCGCCGCCTGCGCCTTATCGGCAAGCCCCTGAAACTGAGACGGACCGTAGTAGGATGCGGGGGCCGGAAGCCGCTGCATATCTTCGCCGGGATAGATTTGCAGAGCCCCCAGACGCGACAATTGATAGCCCTCAACCACCTTTGGCATCGTCAGCAGGTACGGCATGTTTTTTTCATCCGGCACCGGCGTGGGTAGCCGGTTGTTATCCAGGCTATAGTTGCGTTTCAGCACCAGGAATTTATCCGGCACCCGGCGTTTACTGTTCCACCAGTTACCATCCAGTTCGCGGAATTTCTGTTCCGTTTCGCTTTTCGTCGCCACGTCTAACGCCAGCAGGACGCGATGCAGTTCATCGGTCATGGCGGCGTTGAACGCTTCGACGGAGTGGGCCTTGCCCCGTAATATCAACGTTATCGCCATCCGTGCGCCCAGCAGGTTGGAGTAGAGATCCTCCGGCGAGAATGCCGAAATTTCCTCCGGGAAGCCGGGGACGGACTCAAAACCGTACCACTGAGCAATCTCATGCCACTGCGCCAGTTCAATGGCCAGATGACCGGAGAGCCACGCCGCCAGCGTATACCGCGAGATCATCGAGGCCGGAGGGGGAAACGTATTCAACTGCAACCGGCGCACGCCCAGTTCGTCGCGATAAAAATAGCGCCAGCGCTGGCCCAGCTTGGGATAGAGTTGGCTAAAAATAAAGAAGGTGTTATCGGCCGTATCGCGCACATGGGCAATATCAATAAACCCACCGCGATGGGTATAGATAAGCCCATTCTGCTCATCGCTCAGCCCGACCAGATTTTTCACCGCCCCGAAGGCGCTGTCGTTGTAACGGTGCTCACCCAGCGTGTCTAACGTCAGCACATTGCCAATTTGATAAAACGGCACCGGTACGCCAACGGCTCTGACGTGCAGATCGTGACCAAAGGCGCAGCACGGGCGCAGCGACTCCGGCGGCGAAAGGCTTGCGGCAACCGGGGCGACTTTTCTCGCCTGCTGGACAGGAAAAAGTCCGTCATTTGCCTGCGCGCCCGTAACCGCAAGCGTAAGAAGAAGAAGTAGCCATTTCATTAATAGCAATATCATCCATCGCCGAAATAGCGCCATAGCCATCACCCAGAGAAAATAATTATTGTTATTTTTCAGCACCAAAGAGCACCTGTGCCCTAAGCTCTTCTGAGCTTAGACCAGACTTTGGTTAATTCAAGCGTGGCCCGTCCATCAACGATACTGGATAACACTCTGGCACGGGCCGCCCATTATTCGCACACGATTGACGGCACCCTCTCCAGGCTAACATGACGATGATTTTTTTATAATTATTTTATATTTATTATTGAATTCATAAGGAAATCAAAAGTTAGCGATTGCCCCAGGATCTGTTTATAATTATACAATTGAATGAATGCCACAGCATAGGTTGAGTAAGGAAAATGATGACGACGCGTCCTGGGAAAAAGCAAAACCTCGATATTGTCAATTCGTGGGGTTATATCTGGTTTCTCACGCTGAACATCGTTTTCTGTCTGTGGCTGTTCGTTGGTAATCTGCTCAACGCGGCTAATTTTATCTATAACGATGCGCTCGACTCGCTGAGCCTGGTGACGGTATTCTTCTCAATCGTCGGGTTGCTGCTCAGATTTGCAATTAAACGTGAGCACATTGTGGCCATATTTCCGCTGTATGTGCTGATCCTGGGCCTGCTGTGGGCCGGAATGTTTTACCTGATGGTCAAACACTACAGCACGCCAGCGCTGTCGCTTTCGCTGCTGATCATCATCCTGCTTCCGGCCACCATCTCGTTCTATATTTCCGGCAGGCTGCTGTTACTCTTCAGCGCACCCATCGCCGTCTCGATGTTTTTGAGCGAACTGGCGGCATTTGAGAAATTCCATTTTCTGCAAATTTCCGGCTCCATTATTATTTTTATGGTGGTGATGACCGCGCGCTACATTCTGCTGGAATGGTATCTACGCACCCAAAAAAGCGAGTATGCGAAAAATCTATTAATTAAGAAGCTTACACGTCTGGCACACCGGGATGCATTAACGGGGCTGTTTAATAAAGGTAGCCTGGCCATTCATTTTGCCGACAACGAAAAACGACTCTCTTTATCCGATGAGAAGCTGTTTATGATCATCATGGATATTGATTTTTTCAAACAGTACAACGATCTGTATGGCCATATTGCGGGTGATGCCTGCTTAATCAATACGGCGAAATGTATTACCCAATCTTTACGACAGTCGTCAGATACCGCATTTCGCTTTGGCGGCGAAGAGTTTGTTATCCTGACGCGTTGCCATCAGTTAGATGATGCGGTCAACATTGCAGAACGTATCCGCAATACTATTTCAGCCGCCAAATTCCCGCATAAGGGGTCGCCAATCTCGGCGTATCTGACCGCCAGTTTCGGTGTCGCCCAATGGACAACGCGAGACTCACTTGAGACGTTAACGGAAAAGGCGGATAAAGAACTATATAAGGCCAAACAGGCCGGGCGAAATCGCGTATCTTTCTCTCGTTAAATGATTCTGGAAACCGCACGGTTCTGGAGCCAAACAGGGGAACCTGTTCCCACATTCTCTCTTTATTTCTGATGACGGTCATTTCCGCACTCAATAAGCCTAAAACCATAATGCTAATTTTTTTATAAACAATAAAGAAATCGAAACCATAACGAATCAATGGTAATAAATAGCATCTTGAGTCAACACAGGTAATACAATGCGAAAAATCCATAAACTAATACTGTCAGGCACGCTTATCCCGCGAAAGAAATCAGGCCATAGCCTATTGCGAAAAATTGACTTACTGCAGGTGCCGATTGTTCAAAAAGCGCCACAGGAAGTAATGACAAACGCAATCAGCTTTAGCTACTTACATTATGACAACAGATGGACTCTCGAAAACTTATCGTTTTATTTGAAACAAGAGTTTTTACAGAATGTGAATATCTGCGATATATTTGACAGCCGTAGCCAAACGCATCGGGTGTATGCCTCACTCACCAAACTTGATAAAATCAAGCTGATTAATAATCATTATCTGGAAGAGCAGAATATTTCAGGTTTAAGAAAGCTGAGCGACTCGCTTAATACCATTATTTACGAGTAAAAAAGCCTCCTCATATCAATATGAGGAGGCTTTTTCCTGAAGTCTTTAGCGCTTATCAGTTATCTCAACAATAACGTGGCGATCGGGTGCCAGGCAGTTAATCAACTGCGCTCCCGACTGGTCGTCGCATTGAGAGCCGGTCACCGGGTCGCTGGCCCCATGACCTTCAGCGCGAATATTCGCCGCTGGCATACCTAACGCGATCAATTCGTCCGCCACCGCCTGCGCGCGCTGCGCTGAAAGCTGCTGGTTATAGTCCGCCGCGCCGGTACGGTCGCTATAACCAATCACGACGGTCGCCTTGCCAGACGCGGGCTGCATCCCCGGACTTTGGTAAAGCTGCGCGATAGCCGCTTTACCCTCAGCGGTTAGTGCTGCGGAATCATAGCCAAACATCACGTCGGATTTCAGATTAAAACGCTGTGGCGCGGGCTTTGGCGCCGGCGCGGCAATCGGTGCCAATGCTGGCGTATCGTCGTGCTGGCCGAAACGGTAAGAGATACCCGCGGTAACGGAACTGATATCACTGCTGACGCCAATCTGATTTTCGTTACCCACGTTGCTGACCCACTGATACTCCAGGCGGCCCGCCCAATTTTTATTAAAGGCATACTCGGTGCCAACGGCCACCAGCGGACGAACGCCGGTTTCAAAGCGGTTATGGCCCTGAATATCTGATTCCGCGCGATAACCCATCGCCCCGGCGCGACCATACAGATCCCAGCTGTCGGTCAAACCGTAGCTGGCTTTCAGCGACAGCTGCAGACCCTGGCTCTTCATCTGTGAACCCGAGGCACCGTTTTTACCGTTGATCTGCATATTACCTAAATAATCGTAGCCGCCTTCAACCGCCAGCCATGGATTAATCTGGTAGCCGGTGAAAACACCACCGCCGACATTATCGCTGTCGTAACCAACGTTGGCACGCGGCGTAGTGCTGGTATCAAAATAGTGTGACCATCCCAATTTACCACCGGTATACCAGGTGCCCGCATCTGCTGCGGCAAAAGCGGTGGTGGCGGTCAGCGCATTCGCAATAATTAAAGTTATCAGCGTCTTCTTCATAATTTTCCTGTTATTAGCGTCTCATCAATCGACGGACTGGATGCAAAGTGGTGCTACAATAGGATTTTTACCCGACGCTGATAATCATTTTTTTGTTTATTTTTGGATAGTGCAATCACTCTATAATAAGCGTGCCATTATTTCCTTTTTAACCGGGCTAAACGGATTATCCATTACCATTTTCTTTCCCGTTTTAACATCAACGTGAGCAATCATCCCCGGCGCCATATTCAAGCGCTTGGCGGTGAATGTCACCCAGCTGTAAGTCCAGACCCATCCGGTTAGCGTCTCCTTTTCGACGTCCAGTTGCTTTAATTTTATGTAATAGAGTAGATGGTATGTGGGTACCTGAATAAGTCACTCGGTGATGCCGTCCTTTTTTTTTCAGAACCCCCGACGACAGCCGGGGGGACGTCAGATTATTGGAGGAAGTTAACGAGTCGGTGGAAATTGTTCCCTTTGATAAAATATTCAGCCGCAGATAATGACCCGATAACGCTGACATGCTCACCATCGAGCGAATAAGGGACACCAGATCCATTGGTTTGAGTTTCACTGAACAGCATGCTTCTACTCAAGAAAATGGTATTCTTGTTTCCAGCAGTGAGTGCTGTCAGGATAGTATCAACCTCTTTTTGTTTTGCATTTTTCCCATTTACTAAATACTTAGTAATATCAAACTGTCGCCTGTCCCATATGGATTTTTTATATAATTCTCCGATATTGGCTTCAAACTGATAGGGTTCATCCATGATGATGATTCGTTTACCTGTCCCCTGGGCCATTTTTATTAATGCTTCAACATTCCTCAAGGACTCTGCATTACTAACGATGTAAGACCACGCACCAGAAAAAATGAGATAATCATATTTTTCAAAATTTTTAGCAAAATATTCACGGTTAAACATACATTGTTTGTATGCAATAGATGTTTTCGGCCCCATAAATTCTCTACCCACCGATGGACTGCACCAGTTAGTAGTGATCGGATTAATATTTAAACCAACCTGCTTTCCGACGGAATCCCAAAAAGGAATATAGTGTCCAGCAAATGAATCTCCAAAAAGAACAGCATTCTTTTTACTATCTGTATTACCTACATGGCATGTAACACCATTTTCACCTAATTTTAGTTTTTTATCACTAGCGATAGCATAGAAACACCATCCATTACTTGGGCTTGGTAGCACAATTTCGGCAGAAACCTTCTGGTACTTATCTCCTCCTCGCCACAGGAAGCCAGAATGACTACGAGTATAATCGAATACAGAAATACAGAGCAGCGCCGGGATAAGAATACTAGCAACTATCTGTTTTTTATTTCTTTTCTTGAGCCATTTTGAGGCCCTTTTTTCGAAAAGCATATACACCAAAATGCCAACTACTATAGACGCGAAAGCTGACAGTAGGCGGCACTTTGTATCAGCCAATAATTCAAAATAGCTCAATGTTACAAACAATGGCCAGTGCCATAAATAAATTGAATATGAGGCCGAACCAATCAGTTGTGCAACTTTGTTGTTTAGCAGAATACTATTTTTGTTGCACGAGAACAAAATTAATGCCGTTGCGACGACAGGAAGAATTGCTGCATATCCTGGCCATAACTTGATATCATAATTTACACAAGCTGATATCAACAAGAGGATAACAGCAATGCGGAATAACGGAAGTCGGTCGATGTTTTTTTTGTGAAGTAATAAACACGATACCACCAATCGTCATTTCCCACGCTCTCGTTGGAAGCATGTAGAAATTAAATGATGAATCAATCGTGGCGTAAAATATCGAGGAAAATAACGAAATTACTAAAATCAATGATAGAACAACAGAAATAGCCTTCAAACTCCTGGTCAATTTTCCCGTTAACATGATGATAAGCGGGTAAACTAAATAAAACTGCCATTCAACTGAGAGAGACCAAGTATGGAGCAGAAAATCACTATGACTATCACCGGTAAAATATCCATTGGCAAGTTTCAGATATTCTATATTCGAAGTAAAAAGCAAAGATTTTATCGCATACTTTGAAAAATCTTTGAACATATCTGGAGGTGCGAATTGGAAACTAATCGCGTAAAACACAATGACCAACAAAATAATAGACGGAATAATCCTTACTGCTCGAGCGATGTAAAAGTCGAACAGTCTAAAATCTTTATTCAAAACACCCGGAATAATCATTGCGGACATTAGATAGCCGGATACTACGAAAAATACATCAACTCCAATGAAACCCGATCCAAACCCTTGAATACCGAAATGGAATAGTACAACCAGTAATACTGCATAACATCTTAGACCATTTATATCTGTTCTAAATTTTATTCTTGACATACATACCTGTTAATGAAATTCAAAATTTAAGAATTGGACTATTGCAATTCATTATACAAGCACTGCTTTTTGATTCAATAAGTTTAATTAATATAAGATGTTACGCAGAGCGCAGAAGGTAGTTGCAAAAGTGATACAGGTGGAAAGTGACCCATCTGTTAAAATCTGTTTCAATACTCTCCCGTTTTTTAAACCAGCTACTTAACACTCTGTTCATATTGGATAAAGCCAAGAAAGCGGCAGAGCAGAAAGCTGGCCAGCCGTTCGGCTGCAACTTCCACGATATAAAAGCCAAGTCTATATCTGACTACGCTGGCAGCAGCCGGGAAAAGCGACTGTTCTCCGGTCACAAAACCGAAAGTCAGGTTGTTGTGTACGACAGGAAGGTAAAGATCATCCCTTCGCTAAGCGCCCCGCTACTCAAGAAAAAGGCATAAAAAAACCCGCTTCGGCGGGCTTTTTATCGGGCGGAAATGGCAAAAATATTCCAACAGCCCAAAGCAAAAAGGGGTTACCTTTCGGTAACCCCTTCTTTTAATTTGGCGGAAGCGTAGAGATTCGAACTCTAGAACCCTTTC
>NZ_LXEU01000088.1 GCF_001654985.1 Kluyvera georgiana ATCC 51603 | reverse complement strand
TTTTAATTTGGCGGAAGCGTAGAGATTCGAACTCTAGAACCCTTTCGGGTCGCCGGTTTTCAAGACCGGTGCCTTCAACCGCTCGGCCACGCTTCCAATGAGGCGCACTATAAACATCCCGAACGGACCTGTAAAGCACCAAAACGTTCGTTTGCCTGAAAAACAGCCAAAAAGTTGTTATTCGTCTGAAAAAACAACAGAATGGCTAGTTTTCCAACGCTTTTACCGCCCTCAACCTGCTTAATGTTTTTTGATAAACATATCTTTGGTGTAGTAGTAGCCCAGGCGGTCAGGGGTAAATCCGCCGACCCACGGTTTCACCAGATGCGTGCGGACGTAGTGATAGACCGGAATGGCCGGCACATCGCGCGCCAGCAGATCTTCTGCTTTCTGGTAGTCGCGGGCGCGTTGGGCAACGTCCTGTGTTTTCGCCGCATCATGCATCACCGCGTCATATTCCGGGTTGCTGTACTTCGCGGTATTCTCACTGTCGCCGGTGCGGAAGGTGTTCAGGAAAGTGGAAGCATCATCGTAGTCGGCGATCCACGCGTAGCGCACCACGTCAAAGTTACCGGTATGCATGGCATCCAGCATGGTTTTCCACTCCTGGTTTTGCAGCTTAGCTTCGACGCCGAGATTTTTCTTCCACATCGAAGAAGCCGCAATCGCCACCCGCTGGTGCGATTCAGAGGTGTTGTAGAGCAAATTAAACGACAGCGGATGTGCGTCGTTAAACCCGGCCTCCGCCAGCAGTTTTTTCGCTTCGGCAATCCGCTTGTCGCGCGGCCAGGAGGCGTAATCCGGGCCGTTCAGCTTCACGCCGCCAATCTCCGGCTGGCTGATGACCCACGCCGGACGCTGCCCCTGCCCCATGACCTTATCGGCGATAATATCTTTATCCAGCGCCATGTTCAGCGCACGGCGTACGCGGGCATCGTTAAACGGCGCTTTGGTGGTATTGAACTCGTAGTAATAGGTTGCCAGCTGCGGCGACACGTCCACCTCGCTGCCTAAGGTTTTTTTTAACTGACTGAACTGGTTGATCGGCAGCGTATACACAATATCGACCTCTCCCGCCTTGTAGCGGTTGACGTCGGCCGCTTCGGAGCGGATAGGCAGATAGGTCACCTTATTAATTACCGTCTGCTTATCATCCCAGTAGCGCGGATTACGTTCGGCAACGATTCGCTCGTTCACCACCCACTGGGATAAATGATAGGCGCCGCTGCCGACAAAGTGTTCCGGTTTCACCCATTTATCGCCATAGCGGCCGATCAGCACTTTATCGAGCGGTACCATGGACGGGTGAGCCAGCATGGCAAGAAACGCGGAAGTGGGCTGCGTCAGCGTCACTTCCAGCGTGGTGTCGTTAATCGCCTTCACGCCAAGGGTATCAGGCGTCTTTTTACCCAGCGCGATATCGGCGGCGTTCATAATATGCATATTGCCCGGATAGCTGGCATACGGCGACGCGGTGGCCGGCGTCACCAGACGCTGCCAGCTCCAGACAACATCCTGCGCGGTGATGGGAGAACCGTCAGACCACGTAATGCCCGGGCGTAAATGGAAGGTCCAGACGGTGTTGTCCTTATTTTCCCAGGATTCCGCCAGCCGTGGTTCAATGCTGCCGTCCGGTTCCACCGCCACCAGCCCGTCGAACAGGTCGCTGATGATATTAAACTCAACGTCGCTTTCAACCTTATGTGGGTCGAGCGAAGCAGGCTCATTGCCGTTGCTGCGCACCAGCTCCTGTTTGTCGGCAAGCTGAGTACCTTCCGGCACGGTCGCGGCCTGCGCCGCCCCGGCCAGACCCATTGCCAGGAGAACCATCGTGATGTTGTTATGTTTGTATAATTTCATTTCCATTGCCTTGTTGTTTTAACCCTGTTCACTCTTGGCACAGATGGCTGATAACGCAAGCGCTTTCAATAACCTATAAGAGATTGATCTCGCTCTTTCGTGCTTTATATTGTGTTTCTGTGACGGGCCAGAAGTCTGAGTAAAGATGGGTAAAAAGATTTGGGAATAAAAGAGAGATTTCTTATGCTGTGTCACTAATAACATCTGTCATAAGAGAGTGACTCATGGATCGCATAATTACTTCATCGCGTGACCGCTCATCGCTGCTGAGCACACATAAAGTCCTGCGTAACACCTATTTCCTGCTGAGCCTGACGCTGGCGTTTTCCGCTATTACCGCCACCGCCAGCACCGTGCTGGGGCTGCCGTCTCCGGGCTTAATTCTGACGCTGGTCGGCATGTACGGCCTGATGTTCCTGACCTATAAAACGGCGGATAAACCGGTTGGTATTCTGTCTGCCTTCGCCTTTACCGGCTTCCTGGGCTATATCCTCGGGCCGATTCTCAACGCCTACCTGTCCGCGGGTATGGGCGATGTGATCGGTATGGCGCTGGGCGGCACCGCGCTGGTGTTCTTCAGCTGCTCGGCCTATGTGCTGACCACCCGTAAAGATATGTCCTTCCTCGGCGGGATGCTGATGGCCGGTATCGTGGTGGTGCTGATTGGCATGGTGGCGAACATCTTCCTGCAGCTGCCGGCGCTGCACCTGGCGATTAGCGCGGTGTTTATCCTGATCTCTTCCGGGGCCATCCTGTTTGAGACCAGCAATATCATCCGCGGCGGGGAAACCAACTATATCCGCGCGACCGTTAGCCTGTACGTCTCGCTGTACAACATCTTTGTCAGCCTGCTGAGCATCCTTGGTTTCGCGAGCCGCGACTAACCTACCTGCTCATCAATATCAGGGCCTCGCTTATGCGGGGCCTTTTTATTTGCTACACTTCCCGCCATCTGTTTGCTGTGTGAAATATTATGCTTATCTACCAGAACACCGAAATTGAGACCGATAGCGAAGGCTATCTGAAAGACACCACGCTGTGGAGCGAAGGGTTAGCCGAGGCGATTGCCGCGAATGAAGGCATTGAGCTCAGCCCTGAACATTGGGAAGTTGTACGCTTCGTGCGTGAGTTTTACCTCGAATTCAACACCTCGCCGGCCATCCGCATGCTGGTGAAAGCCATGGCTAACACCTTTGGTGAAGAAAAAGGCAACAGCCGCTATCTTTACCGTCTGTTCCCAAAAGGGCCGGCTAAACAGGCGACAAAAATCGCTGGCCTGCCAAAGCCGGTGAAGTGCATTTAATAGCGAATGCTAAAATTGCTCCACGCCTTTTCGGGTTGATGCGGTTCGGCCAGAACTTTATCAACCCGCGCGCTCCTTGGCCCGCCCGCTTTTAGCCACGTCAGCAGCTTCTCAACCTGTTCATCCTTGCCGCAGGCAACCACCTCGACGCTACCGTCATCAAGGTTCAGCGCATAGCCACGCAGGCCAAGGCGCAGCGCCTCCTGCTGGGTAAAGAAGCGGAAGCCCACGCCCTGCACTTTACCGTAGACCCAACAAATCACGCATTTATCCATCTTATTTCCTCCCGTTTTTATCCCAACTTTAGCGCCAATTCCCCCCACATTCTGCCGTCACGCGTTGCATTTGTGCGGGGAAGTCGGGAAAATGCAGCCTGATTCCATCAAACAGCCAGAAAATTAACTATGAGTGTACGTTTAGTGTTAGCCAAAGGGCGTGAAAAATCATTATTGCGCCGTCATCCCTGGGTCTTTTCCGGTGCGGTAGCCCGCATGGAAGGCAAAGCCAACCTCGGTGAGACCATTGATATTGTCGATCATCAGGGTCAATGGTTAGCCCGCGGCGCGTATTCTCCCGCTTCGCAGATCCGCGCTCGCGTCTGGACGTTTGACGCTAGTGAAAGCATTGATATCGATTTCTTCATCCGTCGTCTTCAGCAGGCGCAAAGCTGGCGCGACTGGCTGGCGAAAAAAGACGGTCTGGATAGCTACCGTCTGATTGCAGGTGAATCTGACGGCCTACCGGGTGTTACCATCGACCGTTTTGGCAACTTCCTGGTGCTGCAGTTGCTGAGCGCCGGTGCCGAATACCAGCGCGCCGCGCTGATTAGCGCCCTGCAAACGCTCTATCCGGAATGCGCCATCTACGATCGTAGCGATGTCGCAGTACGTAAAAAAGAAGGTATGGAGCTGACTCAGGGCCCGGTGACCGGCGAACTGCCGCCTGCTCTGCTGCCAATTGAAGAACACGGCATGAAGCTGTTGGTCGATATTCAGGGTGGTCACAAAACCGGCTACTACCTTGACCAGCGCGATAGCCGTCTGGCTACCCGTCGTTATGTGGAAGACAAGCGCGTCCTGAACTGCTTCTCCTATACCGGCGGTTTTGCCGTTTCGGCATTGATGGGCGGCTGCCGCCAGGTCACCAGCGTCGATACCTCTCAGGAAGCGCTGGACGTAGCGCGCCAGAACGTTGAGCTAAACAAACTCGATCTGAGCAAAGCCGAGTTCGTGCGCGACGACGTGTTTAAACTGCTGCGTAAATATCGCGATCGGGGCGAGAAATTCGATGTTATCGTAATGGACCCGCCAAAATTCGTCGAAAACAAAAGTCAGCTGATGGGCGCCTGCCGCGGCTATAAAGACATCAACATGCTGGCTATTCAGTTACTGAATCCGGGCGGCGTGCTGCTGACTTTCTCCTGTTCAGGCCTGATGACCTCAGATTTATTCCAGAAAATCATTGCCGATGCCGCTGTAGATGCCGGTCGTGATGTACAATTTATAGAGCAGTTCCGTCAGGCAGCCGATCACCCGGTGATTGCGACGTACCCGGAAGGACTGTACTTGAAAGGATTTGCCTGCCGCGTCATGTAACTTGAAAAGCGAAATGGTGTCTATATATGTAGAAGTAGAGAAAAGCCATTTCCCGGGAGGTGAGTATGATGATTACCAGCAAATTCGGTATTGGCCAGCAGGTGCGTCACTCCCTGCTGGGCTATCTGGGCGTGGTGGTAGATATCGACCCGGTTTACTCGCTTGACGATCCTGATCCCGACGATCTGGCGGCTAACGACGAACTGCGTGCGTTGCCCTGGTATCACGTGGTGATGGAAGATGACGAAGGCCAGCCGGTGCATACCTATCTGGCCGAAGCCCAGTTGAGCAGTGAGCCGAGCGAGGATCATCCAGAACAACCGACGATGGATGAACTGGCGCGTACCATCCGCCGTCAGCTACAGGCACCGCGGCTGCGTAACTGATTGCCGCGTTAATAAAAAACCCGCTATGCGGGTTTTTTTGTCTTCTCAGCCACGCGCATTTATTTCGCGAGGCCCAGACGAGGGATCTCAATCGCCGGGCACCGATCCATCACTACCTGCATCCCCGCATTGCGCGCCAGCACGGCAGCCTGTTCGTTAATCACGCCGAGCTGCAGCCACAGCGTCTTCGCCCCGATAGCTATCGCCTCCTGCGCCACGCCCCACGCGGCTTCCGAATTACGGAACACGTCAACCATGTCGACCTTCTCCGGCACTTCGGCAAGGGTGGCGTAGCCTTGCTGCCCGAGCAGCGTTTTGCCGCCAACCTTCGGCGAAACAGGAATCACGTGGTAGCCCTGATCCAACAGGTATTTCATCACCCGGTAGCTTGGACGGTCCGGCTTGTCGCTGGCGCCCACCAGCGCAATGGTTCGCGTGGTCGTCAAAATGCTGGCAATCTCGTTTTCAGTCATCATTATCCTCCTGGCCAATCACTTAAGTGTACGCTAGTCCGCTGATGTCAGGCGTCAAATTTTTGCCAATCAGGGCTTGCAGCTTGATTCGCATGCAGTAATCTGTCTGGATTCAACACTCAGGGAAAGACACATGGAACTGACAACACGCACCTTACCGGCGCGTAAACACATCGCGCTGGTCGCGCACGACCACTGCAAAGATATGCTGATGAAATGGGTACAGCGTCACCAGGCCTGCCTGGCAAACCACACGCTGTCAGCGACCGGCACCACCGGTAACCTGGTGCAGCGGGCAACAGGCCTGGAAGTCCAGGCGATGCTCAGCGGCCCGATGGGCGGCGACCAGCAGGTTGGCGCGCTGATTTCGGAAGGGAAAATCGACGTGCTGATCTTCTTCTGGGATCCGCTCAACGCCGTGCCCCATGACCCGGACGTGAAGGCCCTGCTGCGTCTGGCAACCGTCTGGAATATTCCGGTAGCCACCAACGCCGCCACCGCCGACTTTATTATTCAGTCGCCTAACTTCAGCGAACCTGTGGATATTCTGATCCCTGACTATCAGCGCTATCTGGCAGAGCGCCTGAAATAATTCCTCACGCTCCAGGAGCCGACGCGGTGTCGGCTCCATTCTTCGATTACGGCTTTCTCGCCACCGGCACCGACAGCTGCTTTAACACCTCCACGAACGGCGACGGCTGCGCCTTATTGAACAGCAGCCAGACGCGCAGACGCGCGCGGGTCATCGCCACGTACAATAAACGCCGCTCTTCGGCATCGGGGAAATCCTCCGGCGCGGGCAGCAACGCTTGTTCCATAATCGACTCGCGAGCAGGCGCCGGAAAACCGTCAAAACCTTCCTGCAGCCCGAGAACAATCACATAATCCGCCTGTTGGCCCTTACTGGCGTGCACGGTCATAAAATCAATATTCAGCTTCGGCCAGCGCGTGGCCGCTTTCTCCAGCGCCGCTGGCTTGAGGTGGTGGTAACGGGCCAGCACCAGAATACGCTGGTCCGGCGTCACGTAGCCGCTGAGCTTATCAAACAGTGCATCAAGCTTATCGTCCTCGAGCAGGGTGACGGCATTTTTTTCGCCCGTGGTCAGACTGTTCAGCGGTTTATTCAGCTGGTGCGGGTTTTGCTGAATGAACCGGTTAGCAATTTCACCGATGCGGTTGTTGAAGCGATAGGTGGTATCCAGCGCACAGTTATCCCCTTCACCAAAATAGTGGTTGAAGGCGGTGGTCAACGACAGCTGTGCGCCGCTAAAGCGGTAAATCGCCTGCCAGTCATCGCCAACGGCATAAAGCGAAGTCTGCGAGTTTTGCTTACGTAGCGCCGCCAGCAGCGCCGCACGCTGCGGGGAGATGTCCTGAAATTCGTCGACCAGAATATGCTTCCACGGGCTGACGAAGCGCCCCTTGTCGAGGATGATAATCGCCTGGTGAATCAGCCCGGAGAAATCGACGGCGTTTTCGGCTTTCAGCGCGGCTTTCCACGCTTTCAACAACGGGGCCATCAGCTTAACCCGCTTGCCGAACAGATCCCGAATATCTTCCGGCGCACCGGCAATCATCTCGGCCTGCGAACCGCCGTGCATGCGCATCAGGCTGACCCAGCGGTCAAGGCGGCTACCTATTCGCTTGACGATTTTTTCATCTTCCCAGAAGCTGTCTTCCTCTACATCCCAGCCCAACTCTTCCTGCAGCCACAGTCGCCAACCCTTGGCCTGCGCCTTTTTCTCCCGACACTGTTGCTGCCAACACGCGATAAACAATTTAGCGCGAGCGGCGGCATCGTTCTCCAACTTGCTGACGACCGGCACTTTTTTACTGCCCTGCTGAATGATTGACAGCGCCAGCGCATGGAAGGTACGCGCGGTAATGGCATCGGTATGCAGGCGCGTTTGCAGGCGCTCGTCCATCTCTTCAGCCGCCTTACGGCCAAAAGCCAACAGCAAAATCTGTTCCGCCGAGGCTTCGCCGCGCTCAAGCAGCCAGCCCGCACGCGCCACCAGCACCGACGTTTTACCGCTACCGGCCCCGGCCAGCACCAGCAACGAACGCTCGCCGTTGACCACCGCGCGCGCCTGTGACGGATTCAATGGCGACGATTCGATACCCGCAAAAAAGTCGCTGTACTGTTCCAGCATTGCGTCGGTATAGCGCTGGTTGTGTTGTGCACGCCCGCTCTCTTTATCTGCCAGCCATGCCTGGCACTGCCGCCAACTCTCACGACAGTTATCAAACTCTTCCAGCCGATGGGTCGGTAGCGGCAACCCCTCCAGCGCTTTAACGATCCGCAGGCGAATCCCCTGCGCCTGCTGGCGGGTCAACCAACGGTTTTCTTCGCGGCTACCGGCAATAATCGCCAGCTGCGCGTCCAGCAGCCCGGCGGCGATGTCGCTCATCTCCGCGCTCCACTGCTGCCACAATCCCAGCAGATGACGGTGGAAACGCTGCGTCTCGCCCCATTCTGTTCCGTGCAGGCGCACAACTTTATCCTCTGGCAGCACGAACTCCAGCTCTCCCCACACCAGACCGCGCTTGCAGTTGATCGCCAGTAGCTGATTAAAAGGGATGAGATATTCATGCTGCGGGCCGGACACCCGAACGCCCGCGTTGAGGATCTCAACCCGGTCATAAGGATGCTGCGCCATGCGCTTACCCAGCGTCGTTGCTTTTAATTCCATGTCGTGCCGAATCCTGACTTTTTCGATATCTCACAGTGTAACCGCCAGAGAATAGGTGCTCCAGCCTAAAAAAACGTTACAATCAACAGGTCTTATTATTCACAGCGCTGCACTGAGGATTTATGCGTACTGTTCTGAATATTTTGAATTTTGTATTAGGTGGTTTTCTGACAACGCTCGGCTGGCTGCTGGCAACACTCGTCAGCATTGTCCTGATTATTACGCTGCCGCTGACTCGCTCATGCTGGGAGATCACTAAGCTGTCGCTGGTACCGTACGGCAACGAAGCGGTGCACGTCGATGAACTGGAACCGGGGGCCAAAAGTAGCGTAATGAATGCGGGCGGCACTCTGCTCAATATTCTGTGGCTTGTGCTATTCGGCTGGTGGCTGTGCCTGACGCACATTATGGCGGGCATCGCCCAATGCATCAGCATTATCGGCATCCCGGTCGGGATTGCGAACTTTAAAATAGCCGCTATTGCCCTGTGGCCGGTGGGACGTCGGGTTGTGCCCGTAGAAGTGGCGCGCGCGGCGCGTGAAGCGAATGCCCGCCGCCGTTTTCAGTAACCAGGATCCTTAACCGCTATGCTAAGCCCGCTGCTTCGCCGCTATACATGGAACAGTACCTGGCTGTACAACGCCAGAATATTTATTGCCCTCATCGGCACCACCGCCCTGCCCTGGTGGCTGGGCGATGCAAAGCTAACCATCCCGCTCACCCTGGGGGTCGTCGCTGCCGCGCTAACGGATCTCGACGATCGCCTGACCGGTCGGCTGCGTAACCTGGTTATCACCCTGATCTGCTTTTTTATCGCCTCAGCATCGGTTGAAGTGCTGTTTCCCTGGCCGTGGCTGTTTGCGTTGGGGCTCACCGTTTCGACCATCGGGTTTATTTTGCTGGGCGGCTTGGGGCAACGCTACGCCACCATCGCCTTTGGCGCGCTGCTGATTGCCATTTACACGATGCTCGGCGTATCGCTCTACGCTCACTGGTATCAGCAGCCGCTGCTGCTGATTGCCGGTGCCGTGTGGTATAACGTCCTGACGCTAACCGGGCACCTGATATTTCCCATCCGCCCGTTACAGGATAACCTCGCCCGCAGCTACGAACAGCTTGCCCGCTTTCTGGAGCTGAAATCGCGCCTGTTTGATCCGGATCTTGACGACGATAATCAGGCACCGCTGTATGAGCTGGCGCTGGCAAACGGCCAACTGGTGGCGACGCTTAATCAGACGAAAGCGTCTTTATTAACGCGTCTGCGCGGCGATCGCGGCCAGCGAAGCACCCGCCGTACGCTGCATTACTATTTTGTCGCTCAGGATATCCACGAACGGGCCAGTTCATCGCATATACAGTATCAGGCCTTACGCGACCAGTTCCGCTACAGCGACGTGATGTTTCGCTTCCAGCGCCTGCTCTCAATGCAGTCTATCGCCTGTCAGGATCTGGCTAAGGCTATTTTGTTGCGGACGCCTTATCAGCATGACGCCCGTTTTGAACGCGCTTTTACCCATCTCGACGCCGCGCTGGATCGCGTTCGCGCTAGCGGTACCGCGCCGGAGCAGATGAAGGCGCTGGGTTTTTTGCTCAATAACCTGCGGGCTATTGATGCCCAGCTGGCCACCATTGAATCTGAACAGACGCCGTCGCAAACGAACAGCGAAACGGAGAATGTGCTGGCTGATGACAGTCTGCACGGTTTCGACGATATGCTTTCACGCCTGAGTCGTAACATGTCGCCGGAGTCAGCGCTGTTCCGCCACGCGGTGCGCATGTCGGTGGTGCTGTGCGTTGGCTACGCCTTTATTCAGTTTACCGGGTTACAGCACGGCTACTGGATTTTGCTCACCAGCCTGTTCGTCTGTCAGCCGAACTACAACGCCACCCGCCATCGCCTGGCGCTGCGTATTATTGGTACGCTGGTCGGCGTAGCGTTGGGCTTGCCGATCCTCTGGCTAGTGCCATCGCTGGAAGGCCAACTGATACTGATTGTGGTCACCGGCGTACTGTTCTTCGCGTTTCGCAACGTCCAGTACGCTCACGCCACCATGTTTATTACCCTGCTCGTCCTGCTGTGCTTTAACCTGCTTGGTGAGGGATTCGAAGTGGCGCTTCCGCGCGTAGTGGATACGCTGATTGGCTGCGGTATTGCCTGGCTGGCGGTGAGCTTTATCTGGCCAGACTGGAAATTCCGTAACCTGCCGCGCGTCCTGGAGCGCGCAGTGGACGCCAACTGCCGCTATCTGGATGCGATTCTCGAGCAGTATCATCAGGGCCGCGATAATCGCCTGGCCTACCGTATCGCCCGCCGCGATGCGCATAATCGGGATGCAGAACTGGCTTCGGTGGTTTCGAATATGTCTACCGAACCGAAGGTCACCGCGGAGATGCGGGAAACCGCGTTTCGCTTGCTGTGCCTGAACCACACGCTAACCAGCTATATCTCGGCGCTCGGTGCCCATCGTGAAAAGCTGACGACAGCAGAAATTCTGGCGCTTCTGGACGATGCCGTCTGCTACGTTGATGACGCATTGCACCATTTGCCCGCCGATGAAGAACGGGTTCAGCTGGCGTTACGTGAGCTCGCGGCGAGGATCCATCACCTCGATCCTCGCCCGGACAGCAAAGAGCCATTGGTCCTGCAACAAATCGGCTTGATGATTTCGCTGTTGCCTGAAATCTGCCGCCTGCAAAAGCAGGTCATGCTCTAATCACCTTTTCTGGGTGTAATTTTGCACCCAGGTTTCCAGCTCCTGGCGCGTTTTCGCGGGGAGCGCCGCGGCATGGACGCCGGTGATAGCCCCCTCCAGCGAATACAGTACATTCACGCTCAGCTGTTTACGCAACTGTCGAAGCCGCATCCACGCGGTTTTCGAGCCCATATTTCGCAGCGTACGAACATCTTTAATACCCGCTTCATGCAGCAGCAGTTCCATATGAAAAGAGAGATTGGGAAGATCTTTTAGCCGTAAATGCCTTCGTCGGCGCTTTTCACTTTGCGCATCTTCAAGGGCGAACTGACCAAGCAAAACCAGCTCAGATTTATTCGACCACAACCGTTCATCGACGCGAAAATAGTTAAGCTGCTGCGCATGCCCTCGTTTGCGTACCGTGAGCAGTGGCGGTGAGTGTTGGGCCTGATACGTGGCATTTTTTTCGCACGCTCTCAGATACAGTTCACCTTCTGCGACCATAGCAAAGACGGTATTGTCAACGGCCAGACTATAGCCACCAAACAGCGCCCGAGACTTCACCTTCCCCAATCCTGAGAAATATTCCTGAGATTGGTAAATCCGTTTATAAGAGATAATCTTCATGATTAATCCTTAATAATCATGGACATGAATACATTAATTTTATTAATTGTTCATATAACAAGCAACATAGGGAAGTTCTACCGGGACGGCAAGATGAATTTGTCATCATGGGTGTTTCTTGTGCAATTTTGCGAGATGCTTTCAGAAAATGAGGTTGATCTTTAGATTTTGGGGTAGTACTGTATATTCATACAGTAACCCACAAGGTTGGATTAGCTATGTATACTTCTGGTGTCGTAAATCGTTCTTCTGTCACAGCCGCCACAACGGCTTCTCATGCTTTTACTCCGGTAAATAGCACCCCTGCCGCCTTAATTAGTGAAGTGCTCTATCGTGAAGATCAACCGATGATGGCGCAACTGTTGCTGCTGCCATTGTTACAGCAGTTAGGCCAGCAATCACGCTGGCAGCTGTGGCTCACGCCGCAGCAGAAGTTAAGCCGCCAGTGGGTGCAGGCTTCCGGCCTGCCGCTAACAAAAGTCATGCAGCTTCGTCAGATGTCGCCGTGCGATATGCTCGACTCAATGGTTCGCGCATCACGTACCGGTAATTATAGTGTCGTTATCGGCTGGCTGAGCGAAGAACTTTCCGTAGAAGAACATGCTCGTTTACAAAGCGCTGCGGAGGAAGGTAACGCAATGGTGTTCATTATGCGACCAGTTCAGACCGCATTACACCCAACAGGACAATTTAATGGGCTAAAAATTCACTCGAATTTGTACCATTAAGCGAAATTAAGAATTTTCCTGGGATTTTTTTTGCATTTTTTTTATCTGTCCGTTTTTCTGAATGATTACAGGCAGAATGCTGGTCTGATGCGGTTTCCCGAATTTTATGTCGATTATTTTTTCGACACATTTGTTAAATATTGCGTATACAAGTCTTTTTTTTTCATAAGCCTGACGGAGTTCACACTTGTAAGTTTCCAACGACGTTGTAGACTTTACATCGCCAGGGGTGCTCAGCTTAACACCGCAGAGTTCTGCTAAGTATTTAACTAAGCCCCGCCCCCGGTGGAAGGATTTAACCGTGAGTCTATTTAGAACTTCATGGCAAATTTTGGATGATAACGAGGCGCAAAAAATGAAAAAGACAGCTATCGCGATTGCAGTGGCACTGGCAGGCTTCGCTTCCGTAGCGCAGGCCGCTCCGCAAGACAACACCTGGTATGCTGGTGGTAAACTGGGTTGGTCCCAGTACCATGACACCGGTTGGTACCAGAGTGACCTGAACAACAACGGTTCTACCCACAACAGCCAGCTGGGCGCAGGCGCGTTCGGTGGTTACCAGGTTAACCCGTACGTTGGTTTCGAAATGGGTTACGATTGGCTGGGCCGTATGGAATACACCGGCAGCCAGACCAATGGCGCTCTGAAAGCTCAAGGCGTTCAGCTGACTGCTAAACTGGGCTACCCAGTTACTGACGATCTGGACATCTACACTCGTCTGGGTGGTATGGTATGGCGTGCAGATTCCAGCAACAACAAAGCTGGCGATCATCATGACACCGGCGTTTCCCCAGTATTCGCTGGCGGCGTTGAGTGGGCTGTAACTCGTGACATCGCTACCCGTCTGGAATACCAGTGGGTTAACAACATCGGCGACGCAAACAGCGTAGGCGTACGTCCTGATAACGGCATGCTGAGCGTAGGCGTTTCCTACCGCTTCGGCCAGCAGGATGCTGCTGCTCCGGTAGTTGCACCGGCTCCGGCTCCGGCTCCAGAAGTACAGACCAAACACTTCACTCTGAAGTCTGACGTTCTGTTCAACTTCAACAAAGCAACCCTGAAACCGGAAGGTAAACAGGCTCTGGATCAGATGTACTCCCAGCTGAGCAACCTGGATCCGAAAGACGGTTCCGTTGTTGTTCTGGGCTTCACTGACCGCATCGGTTCTGACGCTTATAACCAGGGTCTGTCCGAGAAACGTGCTCAGTCCGTTGTTGATTACCTGATCTCTAAAGGTATCCCGTCTGACAAAATCTCTGCACGTGGCATGGGCGAATCCAACCCGGTTACCGGCAACACCTGTGACAACGTGAAAGCTCGCGCTGCACTGATCGACTGCCTGGCACCGGATCGTCGCGTAGAGATCGAAGTTAAAGGCGTTAAAGACGTTGTAACTCAGCCAGCGGCTTAAGTTCTCGTCTCATAAAAAAACCCCGCAATGCGGGGTTTTTTTTGGCCTTTTTCTGCCGTCAGAAGCAAGCCTCAGCGCGGCTAAATCTATTTTTCTTTCCCTAGCATGGCCTCAAGGTCCTGCTTCAGGCTGGACATCTTACTCGCGTACTTCTCTTTATTTTCTGCATCTTCAATTAGTTGGACGATCGTCTCTGAGAGCGTCTTACCACGACGCTGTGCCAGCCCTGCCAGCCGCTGCCAGACCGCAAATTCCAGGTCGATGGATTTCTTACGCGTGTGCTGATGCTCGGCGTTAAAATGGCGTTTGCGGCGCGCACGTATCGTCTGCTTCATACGGTTCACCAGCTGCGGATTAATATGCTGGGCAATCCAGTCATTAACCTGAACCGGTTCATGTTCCAGCGTCAGCAAAACATCGACGGCCTCTTGCGCGGCGCTGGCTTCAATATAGCGGGTGATAGGCTCGCCTTCCCGGTGTTTTTTCACCAGGTATTTCCACTTCCAGCCGCTTTCAAGATTTTCCAGTTGTTGATATTTCATGGCGATCTCAGTGTGACCGTGTAACTCTTTTCAGGATAACAGTTTTTTCTCAATGTGCTGAGAAGAAATCTGCAGCTGTGATAGGGATAAAAGCCACCGCAGAAGATACTTCTGTATTCTCCGTGAGCTTCCCTGCGGCATCAGGTATAATCACGCACTTTACATCTGACTAAAAATAGCGACATTGACTATAAATACTCTTTCCCGGCGCTTTCTCGCCCCCGCGACTGAAGCATTCCAGGCGCTATTTGCCCAGCCTGATTTAGCCTCAGAAAATGACTCTTTATTCAGCGAGCTGCAGGCTCGTTTACATTACGCGCTTGAGCAGTTTCTACATCCTCAGGGCGTCTCCCCTTTCTTGCTGGTCAAAGCGCCAGAAGAAAAAGAGTATCTGCACCTGCTGACGCAAACGACACGCGCTCTGCGCGATAGCGATGAATCGACCCTGACGGGCGTCGATTATCAGGTTACCGGTAGCAAGATCACGATGACGCCAGCGCGCAGCGCCGACGACGCTTTTGCCAGCCAGGGGCCTGTTATCTTCGCCGACTGGGTTGAAGCCGAACAGCTTTTTGGCTGCGTGCGCCAGTTTAACGGCGAAATCAGTTTACAGCCCGGCCTGGTGCATCAGGCCAACGGCGGCATCCTCGTGCTGCCGCTGCGCACGCTGATGGCACAGCCGCTGCTGTGGATGCGTTTAAAAAATCAGGTGCTCCAGCAGCGCTTTGACTGGCTGACCTTCGACGATGCCCGTCCGCTGCCGGTCAGCATTCCTTCCATGCCGATCAACCTGAAGGTCATCCTGGTGGGCGAGCGCGAATCGCTGGCCGACTTCCAGGAGATGGAACCCGAGCTGACCGAATCCTCGTTATACAGCGAGTTTGAAGACAGCCTGCAGCTTGCCGATGAAGAGACGCTTCGTCAGTGGTGTCAGTGGGTGTGGCAGGTGGCACGTGAGAAGTCCCTGCCGGGCCTCACCGCCGATGCCTGGCCGTTGCTGATGCAGGAAGGCGCGCGTTATACCGGCGACCAGGAGATCATGCCGCTCTGCCCGCTGTGGATCGGTCGCCAGCTGCGTGAAGCCGCACCGTTTACTCCTGACGCCGTTATCAACGCCGAGCAGCTGAAAACCATGCTCACCCAACGCCAGTGGCGTGAAGGTTTCCTCGCCGAGCGTATGCAGGATGAAATCCTGCTTGAGCAAATCCTGATTGAAACTGACGGCGAATGCATTGGCCAGATTAATGCCCTGTCGGTGATCGATTTCCCGGGTCACCCGCGTCCGTTTGGCGAACCGTCACGCATTAGCTGCGTCGTACACATTGGCGATGGCGAATTCACCGACGTTGAACGTAAGGCCGAACTTGGCGGTAATATTCACGCCAAGGGCATGATGCTGATGCAGGCGTTCCTGATGGCCGAGCTCGATCTAGATCAGCAGATCCCCTTCTCCGCCTCACTCACTTTTGAGCAGTCTTACAGCGAAGTCGATGGCGATAGCGCCTCAATGGCCGAGCTGTGCGCGCTGATTAGCGCATTGGCTAACGTGCCAATCAATCAGAGCATTGCCATGACCGGTTCCGTTGACCAATTTGGTCGCGCTCAGCCGGTTGGCGGGCTGAACGAAAAAATTGAAGGTTTCTTCGCTATCTGCGCCCAGCGTGGTCTGACCGGCAAACAGGGAGTGATTATCCCTTCTGCCAACGTACGCCATCTGAGCCTTGCCACCGAGGTGCAGGAAGCCGTCGAAGCCGGAGAGTTCTCCATCTGGGCCATTGATGACGTCACCGATGCGCTGCCGCTTCTGACGCAGCTCAACTGGGACGGCGAAGGTCAGACGCTGTTGCAAACTATTCAGGAACGCATCGCACAAGCCACGCAGCAGGAGCCTCGCTACCGCTATCCGTGGCCGTTACGTTGGTTAAACCGGTCGAATTCCAACTGATCGGACTTGTTCAGCGTACACGTGTTAGCTATCCTGCGTCCCGAACTTAAAATAAGGCTTACTGAAAACATGGTAGATAAACGCGAATCTTATACAAAAGAAGACCTTCTTGCCTCTGGTCGCGGTGAACTGTTTGGCGCGAAAGGCCCGCAGTTACCGGCCCCTAGCATGCTGATGATGGATCGTGTCGTGAAAATGACCGAAACCGGCGGCAATTTTGACAAAGGTTACGTTGAAGCCGAGCTGGATATCAACCCGGACCTGTGGTTCTTCGGTTGCCACTTTATCGGCGATCCGGTAATGCCTGGTTGCCTGGGTCTGGATGCAATGTGGCAGTTAGTCGGCTTCTACCTCGGCTGGCTGGGCGGCGAAGGCAAAGGCCGTGCGCTCGGCGTAGGCGAAGTAAAATTCACCGGTCAGGTTCTGCCGACCGCGAAAAAAGTCACCTACCGTATTCACTTCAAGCGCGTCGTGAACCGTCGTCTGATTATGGGTCTGGCGGATGGCGAAGTGCTGGTTGATGGTCGCCTGATCTACTCCGCGACCGACCTCAAAGTTGGCCTGTTCCAGGACACTTCTGCATTCTGATCCCATTTAACGCCGCAATCCGCTGGCGATAAATCGGTGTAATGAATCTAAAGGCGAAACCTCCGCAATGCGGAGGTTTCTTTTTAAAGAGACAGTGTCAGGCAATAACTGCCCTGTCCTCCATGGCTTCTCGCCAGCCTCCCAGCCAGTAAGACCTTTGGTTTATAGCCTGGTAAGGACACATTTCTTTCGGACGCCCGGTAATTCCGGCCTGATATCCACGCTGATGTGCCCGCTCCAGGCGATCTCGCTTTTGTCTCTTCATGCCTCGTTTCCCTCATATCTTGGTCTGGTGGAAAAGAAAACAGTGGCTACAAAATATGCAGGCCACGTAATACGAATACCGCTAAAAAATGGCCCCGTCAATGCGTAGAATTCATACCAATGTCATATTTGTGAGCTAATCAGAAGAACATTTGTACAAAAAATGTGAGGCGGCACAGGTAAGGCGCTGACCTCAGACATAAAAAAACCGCCGCCGGTTTTGCACCGACAGCGGCCCTTAGAACAATTCGTTCTACTTATGGTTAACGATTGATGGTTCGCGCAATCGACGCGGCTTCCTGGCTCCAGGCCTGGGCCAGAGTTTTCACCATCGCATCATAACCATCCTGCTGCTGCGCCAGTTCGATGTGGAATGGACGCTTGGTCAACTGCCCCTGATGATTGAGCAGCCATTCGCCGCTCACCACCACTTTGCCGTCATAGCGGCCGTGGAATCCGCTCACCGACACGTTCAACGTATCCTGGTCGCTGCCCAACGGTTGCGATGACACGACCCAACCCGGCAGCTGGTTGCTCAGGTTAGAAACCAATGACGTCCGCAGCTGCTGGTCCAACGGGCTGGCCCACAGATTGTTACTGGCAATCACGTACTGAACGTCACTGGTCTGGTAGACCACCCCGCTGCCCGCAAGGAAGTCAGGAATACTGACCTGCTCTATCCACAGCATACGCTGGCTGGTGCTGGCACCGTTTTGTACCGTTCCGGTCGTTATCGGCAGCTGGTAGTACGTTTTATTTTCCGTGGTGCTACAGGCCGCCAACAGGCAGGCCGCAGCCAGGACTAACCACTTTTTCATTATTTTGCCCTCTTAGGCTCTGGATCTTTTTTATCCTTCGCTTCGAATACCAGCGCGTTGCTCTTCTCGTTGAGCGTCTTCAGCACCGGCTGCAGTTCACGTAATACCTGATCCAGACGCTGCATATCGGCCACCATCTTGTTATAGGCCGCAGAGCCCGGCTGGAAGCCCTGCATGCTGCGATTCAGCTCACGCAGCGTTTTCTGCATGTCGCCCGGCAGCTGCTGCGCGGACTGACTAGCGGTAATCTTGTTCAGATTATCCAGCGTCGTTTGCAGACGGCGCATCGTGTTCTGGCTCTCAGACAGCGTATTAGTCGCTTGCTGCACCATTGGCGTTAACGGCAGATTGTTGATCTTATCCAACGTCTCCATCAGACGCTGCTGGATCTGCGCCAGACCACCGCTGACGGTTGGGATGATCCCCATACCGCTAAACTCTTTCATTTTCGCGATCGCCGGCTCTTTTGGATAGAAATCCAGATCAACGTACAGCGCACCGGTCACCAGGTTACCGGTTTTCAGCGCCGCTCGCAGCCCGCGTTCAATCAGCATCGGCAGATGACCGCGCACGTCCGGACTATCGCCAAACTGGGCGGCGAGACGTTCCGGCTCAATCTGGATCAACACCGGGATACGGTAATCATCGGTTATCGACTGACGCAGGCCCGGCACGAAGTAAGGCACTTTAGCGACGGTACCAAGGCGAATCCCACGAAACTCGACCGGCGCGCCGGGTTGCAGACCACGAATAGAATCCTTAAAGAACATCAGATAGTCGATATGCTGGGTATAGAGCGAATCCTGAATGCTTTTTTGATCGTCGTAGAGCTTAAACGCCGTCTTTTCCGCTATCGGCTGACCCAGATCGACGCCTTCCGGCACGTCAAAGCTGACGCCGCCGCTGAACAGCGTCGCCAGCGACCCCATCTCAACGCGCATCCCGGCGGAGGTGAGATCCACCGCCACGCCGCTGTCTTTCCAGAAACGAACGTTACTGGTCACCAGGCGATCGTTTGGCGCGCTGATAAACAGCTGATAGCTGATGCTGCGGGTTTGCGGATCGAAGGTACTGGTTTCCACCGACCCCACGCGATAGCCGCGGAACAAGACTGGATCGCCGGGGTTAAGCTGCCCGGCCTTTTTACTGTCGAGCAGCACGCGGATACCCTTCGCATCCGGCGGCGCCAGCGGCGGAGAGTCCAGCAGTTGATACTGATTGAGCACCGACCCTTTTTTACCCGGCTGAAGCTCCACATAGGCTCCGGAGAGCAAGGTGCCAAGGCCACTGATGCCTTCACGCCCGACCTGCGGCTTAACAACCCAGAAAACGGAGTCTTTATGCAGTAGCTTCTCCATTCCGGAGTTCAGACGCGCTTTAATTTCTACGTGGGTCAGATCGTCGGTCAGCGTAGTGCTTTCTACGACACCAACGTCTACGCTACGGCTTTTAATGCGGGTTTTACCGCCCTCAATCCCTTCCGCATTGGTGGTGATCAACGTCACCTCTGGCCCCTGATGGCTATAGTGATAGAACAGGATCCAGGCGCCAATCAGCGCGGTCACAATAGGGAAGATCCAAACGGGAGACCAGTTTTTCACTTTCTGCACTTTTGCCTCCCCACTCTTGGTTTCCATGCTTTTACGACTCCTCATGGCTTGCTTCAGGTTCCCGATCCCACGACAGGCGAGGATCAAACGTCATTGCCGAGAACATGGTCATAATGACAACCAGCGCAAACATCAGCGCGCCAATCGCCGGATAAATATTCATTAACCCTCCAATGCGCACCAGCGCGGAGAGCACTGCGATGACAAACACATCGATCATCGACCAGCGGCCAACAAATTCAACCACTTCGTAGATTAGGTGCATCCGCTCGCTGTCACGGTGACGCCGTTTCAGGCCGTTCGCGTCCAGACACAGCCAGGCAATGGCGATCATCTTCAGCGTTGGAACCATGATGCTGGCGATAAAAATGACCATCGCGACCGGATATGAACCTTCGCTCCACAGTAAAATCACCCCAGCAATAATCGTCGACGGCATTTTATCGCCCAGCAGATCGGTAATCATGATCGGCATAATATTCGCGGGAAGATACAGGATGATAGACGTCACCAGAAGCGCCATGGTCCACTGCAAGCTGTTCTTACGACGGACGTGGCCTTTGCTGTGACAGCGCGGACATTCGAGCTGTTCGGCAGGTAGAATTGCCGTACAACACGCACAGGAGCGCAGCCCCTGACGCATACCGGTGATTCCCGGCTTTAGCGGCTGCGCCAGCGCAGGCATCGGGGCAATATCGTCCCACAGCCAGCGCCGATCAACGCACTGGAAGGTGCGAAGCTGAAGTAAACAAAACAGACACCAGGGCAGAAAACTGCTGCCCACGCCAATATCGCCGTAGGCCATCAATTTCACAAAACTCACCAATACCCCGGCGAGAAAGATTTCTGCCATCCCCCACGTTTTTAACGTGAACAGAATGCGCGCCAGAAACGCTTTCAGACGATTTGGCATCGGCACTCGGTTCACCAGTAGCAGGATGGTAATCAGACAGAATGCCGGCACCAGTTGCACAAACAGCAGGAAAAACGTCCCGAGGCTGGCGTAATCTTCCGAGAACATGACGCTGGGAATTTCCAGCAGTTCAATCTGGCTGGTCACTCCCGCAACGTTCATACTAATGAACGGGAAAAGGTTAGCCAGCAGCAGCATGAATAGCGCCACCAGTACGTAGGCGGTGGGACGGCGTCTCGGCTCGTCCCAGGCGGTGGTTAGCGTTGTTCCGCAGCGCGGACAGGTTGCCTTATGTCGGTGCTCAAGGTGCGGCAACGCCACCAGCATGTCGCACTGAGAGCACAGAATATGCTGCGCAGCATGATGTTGATCGCACATGAAAAGTCCTCAATCAGGCGCCGTTTTTCAACGCTTCCAGATATTCCCATCGTTCAAACGCTTCTTCCAGAGCCTGCTCCGCTTTCGACAGATCGGCCAACACTTTTTGCGTGTGATCGTGCGGCTGGCTGAAGAATGCCGCGTCAGCCACCTGCGCTTGTAACGCTTCCAGCTCAGCCTCCAGCGTTTCCAGCTTCTGCGGCAACTGCTCCAGCTCGCGCTGCAGGTTATAGCTTAGTTTGTTACTGCCGCGTTTGACAGTTTCTGCTTTTGCCTGAACCACTTCCGGCGTTTTCTTCACATTCGTCTGCTTTTGCGCCAACGACTGAGACTGTTGACCGCGCGCGTCGTGATAACCGCCGACATACTGGCCAATGCGCCCTTCACCTTCAAAGATCCAACATTCGGTGACGGTATTGTCGACAAACTGACGATCGTGGCTCACCAGCAGCACCGTGCCCTGATAACCGTCGATCAGCTCTTCCAGCAGTTCAAGGGTTTCAACATCCAGGTCGTTGGTCGGTTCATCGAGAATCAACAGATTACTTGGCTTGAGGAACAGACGCGCCAGCAGCAGGCGGTTACGTTCACCGCCGGACAGCGCGCGAACCGGGGTCATTGCCCGCTTTGGATGGAACAAGAAGTCCTGCAGATAGCCCAGCACGTGGCGCGGCTTACCGTTGACCATCACCTCCTGCTTACCTTCCGCCAGGTTATCCATCACCGTCCGGTCCGGATCCAGCTCGGCACGGTGCTGATCGAAGTAGGCGACTTCCAGCTTGGTACCCACGTGAATACGACCGCTATCCGCCTGCAGCTGGCCCAGCATCAGCTTCAGCAGCGTGGTTTTACCGCAACCGTTCGCCCCAATCAGCGCAATTTTATCGCCGCGCTGTACCTGAGCGGAGAAATCTTTCACCAGCACTTTGCCATCAACCTGGTAGTTGACGTCTTCCATTTCAAAGACGATTTTGCCGGAGCGTGATGCCTCTTCCACCTGCATCTTCGCACTGCCCATGACTTCGCGGCGGGCGCTGCGTTCGTTACGCATCGCTTTCAGCGCGCGAACGCGGCCTTCGTTACGGGTACGGCGCGCTTTAATGCCCTGGCGAATCCACACCTCTTCCTGCGCCAGCTTGCGATCGAACTCGGCATTTTGCAGCTCTTCAACGCGCAGCGCTTCTTCTTTCTCGATCAGGTACTGATCGTAGTTACCCGGATAGGTCACCAGCTTACCGCGATCGAGATCGACAATACGCGTCGCCATATTGCGGATAAACGAACGGTCGTGCGAAATGAAGATAATCGTGCCTTTAAAGGTTTTCAGGAAACCTTCCAGACAGTCGATGGTTTCGATATCCAGGTGGTTCGTCGGTTCATCGAGCAGCAGCACGCGCGGCGCGCTGACCAGCGCGCGGCCCAGCGCCGCTTTACGCAGCCAGCCGCCGGACAGCGATGCCAGCTCCATGTCCGGCTCCAGCCCCAGCTGCGCCAGCACTTCGTTGATGCGGTTTTCAAGCTGCCACAGGCCGTGGTGATCCAGCTGTTCCTGAACCTTCGCCAGCTCCTGCAAATTTTTATCGCTCGGATCGGTGATCACCAGGTGCGAGATATCGTGATAGCGCTTGAGATACTCCGCCTGTTCTTCAATACCTTCGGCAACGAAATCATATACGCTGCCCTGCACGTTACGCGGCGGGTCCTGCTGCAGACGCGCCACGACCAGGTCTTGTTCGTAGACAATACGCCCATCATCAAGACCCTGCTCACGGTTGAGGATTTTCATCAGCGTGGATTTGCCCGCGCCGTTACGGCCGACCAGACAAACACGCTCATTATCTTCAATGTGCAGTTCGGCGTTGTCGAGAAGCGGCGCATCGCTGAACGACAGCCAGGCGCCATGCATACTAATCAATGACATTCTTTATTCCTTTCAGGCTGCGGTAATCAGCCAGCAGTTGTGGATCTGACGGTTACGGGCGAAATCCTGCGACTGCGTTTTTTGGGTAATATCTTGTGCTTTCAGTCCCAGCTCTGCCAGGCCGTCGTGGTCCATACGGAAGCCGCGTTTGTTGTTGGAGAACATGATAGTGCCGCCTTTACGCAGCAGACGCTTCAGATCCTTCATCAAACGCAGGTGATCGCGCTGGACGTCAAATGCATCTTCCATGCGCTTGGAGTTAGAGAAAGTCGGCGGATCGATAAAGATCACGTCAAACTGTTCGTCGGTATCACGCAGCCATGCCAGCACGTCCGCCTGCATCAGGCGATGCGCGCGACCGGTCAGACCGTTCAGGCGCAGGTTGCGTTCCGCCCACTCCAGGTAGGTACGCGACATATCGACGGTAGTGGTCGAGCGCGCGCCGCCAAGACCGGCGTGCACGCTGGCGCTACCGGTGTAGGAGAACAGGTTGAGGAAGTCTTTGCCTTTGCTCATCTCGCCGAGCATACGGCGGGCAATACGGTGATCGAGGAACAGGCCGGTATCCAGATAGTCGGTCAGGTTGACCCACAGACGCGCGTTATATTCGCTCACCTGCATGAAGTCGCCCTTCTCGTTCATCTTCTGATACTGGTTCTTGCCTTTCTGGCGCTCACGGGTTTTCAGTACCAGCTTGTTCGGCGCGATCCCCAGCACCGCAATGGTGGCGGCGATGATATCAAACAGACGCTGACGCGCTTTGTTCGCGTCGACGGTTTTCGGCGGCGCATACTCCTGCACCACCACCCAATCGGCATAGCGGTCAACGGCCACGTTGTATTCCGGCAGGTCGGCATCGTACAGGCGATAGCATTCGATCCCCTCCTGTTTCGCCCACTTTTCAAACTTTTTCAGGTTTTTACGCAGACGGTTGGCATAGTCTTCCGCCAGTGACGCCGGTTTTTCACCGGTAGATTCGGTCAGATGATAGTTTTTCTGCACGCAGTCCAGCGGGCCGTTTTTCGCCTTAAATTGACGTTCGGCACGCAGCTGCAGGCAGCTCAGCAATTCCGGAGAGGCGCTGAACAGCGACAGGTTCCAGCCGCCAAACTGGTTTTTCATATTGCGGCCCAGCAGGCTGTGCATCGCAATCAGCGCCGGTTCACTTTCCAGACGTTCGCCGTACGGCGGGTTGCTGATAACGGTGCCGTATGGCCCCTTCGGCAACGGATTGCTCAGCTGCGCCACGTCTTTCACTTCAAAGGTAATCAGCTCACCAATCCCGGCGCGGCGGGCGTTGCTGCGCGCCAGTTCAACCACGCGGCTGTCCACGTCGGAACCGTAGAAGTGGGATTCATACGCCGCCAGCCCGGCACGTGCGCGGGTCTGCGCGTCGGCCTTCACTTCTTTCCAGACCGCGTCGTCGTGCTGTGCCCAACCGCTAAAGCCCCAGTGGCCGCGATGCAGCCCTGGCGCGCGATCGGTGGCCCACATTGCCGCTTCAATCAGCAGCGTACCGGAACCGCACATCGGATCGAGCAGCGGCGTCCCCGGCACCCAGCCAGAACGCATCACGATAGCCGCCGCCAGGTTCTCTTTGATCGGCGCCATACCGGTGCGATCGCGATAGCCGCGCAGATGCAGACCTTCGCCGCTCAGATCGAGAGAAATATAGGCCGTCTCTTTGTTGAGACGCACGTTAATACGCAGATCGGGATTGTCACGATCGACATTCGGACGCGGCAGGTTTTTACGCGTAAAAGCATCGACAATCGCATCTTTTACCTTCAATGCACCGTACTGACTGTTACGAATGCTATCGTTCAGGCCACCAAAGCTGACCGCAAAGGTCGCATCAGGGGTAAAGATCGACGTCCAGTCGATAGCCTGTACGCCCAAATAAAGATCGAGATCGCTCCAGACGCTACATTCTCCCAGCGGCATCATGATGCGCGACGCCAGGCGGCTCCACATCAGGCTTTTGTACAGAAGCTGCGTGTCGCCCTGGAAATGGACGCCGCCCTGGGCAATCTGGCACTCTTGGGCGCCCAGGCCTTCCAGTTCAGTTTTTAACAGCTCTTCCAGCCCACGGGCCGTACTGGCAAACAGAGAATTCATATCGTCACTTTTACTCGCAGAAAATTGTTGCGCATTATAGCCAATCTGCGCCCCATGTCATAAAGTTAAAGGCTTATTTTCGACTCAGGGACAGTGTTGTGGCTACGTTATCGCGACTTTTTATACATCCGGTGAAATCGATGCGGGGAATTGGGCTTACGCACGCCTTTGCTGATATTAGCGGGCTGGCATTTGACCGCATTTTTATGATCACCGAACCCGATGGCACCTTTATTACCGCCCGACAATTCCCGGCAATGGTGCGCTTTACCCCGTCGGTCCTGCGTGATGGGTTACACCTTACCGCGCCCGACGGCAGCAGCGCGCTGGTGCGCTTCGCTGATTTCAGCGGCCAGCCTTCGCCGACCGAAGTATGGGGCAATCAGTTTACCTCGCGTATCGCGCCGGATGCCATTAATCAGTGGCTTTCGCCGTTCTTTAAACGCGACGTTCAGCTGCGCTGGCTTGGTGATGATCTCACGCGTCGCGTTAAACGCCACGATGCGGTGCCGCTCTCCTTCGCCGATGGTTTTCCGTTCCTGTTGGTTAACGAAGCTTCGTTACGCGACCTGCAACAACGCTGCAAAGCCGGCGTGCGAATGGAACAGTTCCGCCCGAACCTGGTGGTGACCGGCGTTGAAGCCTGGGCTGAAGATAGCTGGAAAACCGTTCGCATTGGCGACGTCGTTTTTGACGTGGTGAAACCGTGCAGCCGCTGTATTTTTACCACCATCAGCCCGGAAAAAGGGCAAAAGCACCCCGCCGGAGAGCCGCTAAGGACCTTACAGTCGTTCCGTACCGATCCGGCCACCGGCGACGTCGATTTCGGTCAGAATTTGATTGCCCGTAACAGCGGCGTGGTGCGCGTGGGTGATGAAGTGGAAATCCTCACCACCGGGCCAGCAAAAGTCTATACCGCCGGGCAAACCGACGATACCGTCGCGCCTCAGGCTCAGCAAAATGCGTTGGTGGATATTGCGTGGGAAGGGAAAACCTTCAGCGGAAATAATCAGCAAATTTTACTGGAGCAGCTTGAGCAGCAGGGTATTCGCGTACCCTACTCCTGCCGCGCGGGCCTGTGCGGCAGCTGCCGCGTGACGCTGATCGAAGGAGAAGTGAGTCCGTTGAAGAAAAGCGCGGTAGGCACCGACGGCACCATTTTGAGCTGTAGCTGTGTTCCCAAAACGGCGCTAAAACTGAGCCGTTAAACCGCCTGCTCCAGGCTGTAACCGTCCAGCCCCGGCTGGGGTTGCAGCCTGTCGTTCATAATTTTGATCGGGTCGCCGAGTTGCATCGTGCGCCCGGCCAATACCAGCCCAGGCTGCGCCAGCAGACAGAGTGCAGCGTTTTCACCCGGTTCAACGACCAGTAAATTAACCTGACTATCGTCATCGCTCAGCCAGACGCTGGCCGCATCGCCGGTCACCGGTACCCAGCCATTATCATGGGCGCGGAAGTGCCAGCTTTTCGGCATTTGGGGCTTCAGGAAACGAATCGCCACCAGGGCGTTAAGAATCAGCTCGGCGCGATGCTCTTTAGACAGCAGCAGATCGCGACATTTTTCTTCAAAGGAGAAATAGAGCGCGGCGTCATCCACGCAAAATCCGGTGGGTTCAAACGCATCGGGAGTTAACATGCGGCGAGCAAAACGCGAGCGAAACAACATGCCGTTGGCTAAATCGAGCATCATACGATCGTGCTCTTCATCATAATACCAGCGCCAGTTATCATCAGGTTTAATTCGCATTTTTCTCCCCCATCATTTTTGCATCCCGTGCAGCGTTTGTTCTTCCATTGCGTTAATTGTCGCCCTAAATAATAAAAGACCAATATGTTTAAATAAGCAACAATGAGGAAATATAAAGCAACCAGGGCCGGAAATAAAGCCCTGGATCACATTACCGAGAAAAAGACTAGATGTGGGTGACGATTTCTTTAATCAGCGGCGGGCCTTTAAAAATAAAACCGGAATAAATCTGCACCAGCGATGCACCGGCCGCCATCTTCTCGCGGGCCGCCATCACCGAATCGATACCGCCGACGCCAATAATAGGCAGTTGGCCTTTTAATTCAGCCGACAGCATACGAATAATTTCGGTACTTTTTAATTGTAATGGACGACCGCTTAAACCACCGGTTTCATCACAATGTTTCATCCCTTGAACCAGCGAACGATCCAATGTCGTATTGGTGGCAATGACCCCATCAATATTATGTCGGATTAAACTGTCGGCCACCTGGATCAACTCTTCATGAGAAAGATCCGGCGCGATCTTCACCGCCACAGGAACATATTTATGGTGTTTTTCCTGCAGCTCAGATTGTTTATTTTTAATACCAGAAAGGAGATCGTCGAGTGCATCTCCATATTGCAGCGTGCGTAGGCCAGGGGTATTTGGCGATGAGATATTAATCGCAATATAACCGGCGTAGGCATAGATTTTTTCCATACAAATCAGATAGTCATCTTTGCCATGCTCAACAGGGGTATCTTTATTCTTACCGATATTAATCCCCAGAATACCGTCGAAATGCGCTTTTTTAACGTTTTCGACCAGGTTGTCAACGCCGTGGTTATTGAAGCCCATACGGTTAATCAACCCTTCGGCGTCAACGAGGCGGAACAGGCGCGGCTTATCGTTACCCGGCTGCGGGCGCGGCGTGACGGTGCCGATCTCGATCGAGCCAAATCCCATGGCGCCCAGGGCATCAATACATTCCCCGTCTTTATCCAGACCCGCAGCCAAACCCAGGGGATTTTTGAACGTCAGCCCCATGCAGGTAACCGGCTTTTCCGGTACTTTCTGACGCACAAGGGCTTCCAGCGGCGTACCGGTGACACGGCGTAATTGTTGAAACGTTAATTCATGAGCGCGCTCTGGATCGAGCTGAAAAAGTGCTTTACGAACGAAGGGATAGTACATGAACTCTCCTGGATTCCCGGTGTGCAAACCGGGGGCGTATTATGTGCGATCTCGCACAGAAAGGGAATTGACCTGCGGCAAAAAAAGCGCAATCGTTTTCCTTCTCTCCTTTATATACCTCCCCCGCCATATGCATTTTCCGGTAATCCTACGTTGGAAAAAGTATTTCGCGCACCTGACGACCTTTGAGACACTGAGACAAATGTTATCAATTTTAAATTAATGTGTATTTTTAGTTATAAGGAGTGAGTATGCGCGTCATTACTTTAGCCGGAAGCCCGCGTTTCCCCTCTCGTTCCAGCGCTCTGCTGGAGTACGCACGTGAGAAACTTTCCGCGGCGGATGTTGAAGTATTCCACTGGCATTTGCAGAATTTTGCGCCGGAGGATCTCTTCCACGCGCGTTTCGACAGCCCGGCACTGCAAACGCTGACCGAACAGCTGGCTCATGCAGACGGTTTAATTATCGCCACGCCGGTCTATAAAGCCTCTTTCGCCGGCGCGTTAAAGGCGCTGCTCGATCTCCTGCCGGAGCGCGCGCTGGAAGGAAAAGTGGTTTTACCGCTGGCGACCGGCGGCACCGTTGCCCATATGTTGGCGGTCGATTATGCCCTTAAGCCGGTTCTCAATGCGCTGAAAGCACAGGAGATTTTGCAGGGGGTGTTTGCCGATGACAGCCAGGTCACCGACTATCAGCATAAGCCGCAGTTCAGCCCAAATCTGCACACGCGTCTGGACAGCGCGCTGGAGACCTTCTGGCAGGCGCTACACCGGCGAGACATCCAGGTTCCCACGTTAAGCGCAGCTCGACAGACCGCACATGTTTGATAAAAAAAACGCCACAGGGAAAAACCAGCGGCGTTTTTGTTTGTATTAAGGTTGCCCGGCCAAGCGAAACAACGCCGGGGAACCCGCATCGTGTGCCCCGGAGTCAGCGTTAACGCCTCGTCCGGGTGACAGTCAGGCTAATGCTTTCGCAATCTTCTCGTACAGATCCCCGGAGAGATTCTCCAGCCCCTTCAACTGCTCCAGCGCAGCACGCATCAGCGCCTGACGTTTTGCATCATAGCGTTTCAGGCGGATCAGCGGCTCAATCAGACGCGAAGCCACCTGCGGGTTTTTGCTGTTCAGTTCGGTCAACATTTCGACCAGGAACTGATAGCCGCTGCCGTCTTCTGCGTGGAACGCAGCCGGGTTGCTGCCGGCAAAGGCGCCAATCAGCGAGCGAATGCGGTTCGGGTTATTCATACTGAATGAGCGATGGTTCAACAGCTTGCGCACCGTCGCCAGCACGTCATCTGCCGGGCTGGTGGCTTGCAGAATCAGCCACTTATCCATTACCAGACCATCATGATGCCACTTGTCATCATACTCCTGCATCAGCGCATCGCGGCAAGGCAGTTCGGCTGCGACGGCTGCAGACAGCGCGGCCAGCGCGTCGGTCATGTTGTCCGCGTGATGGTATTGCTCGCTCACCAGCTTGTTACCCAGCTCGCGATCGCCAAACGCCAGATAGCGCAGGCAGGTGTTACGCAGCGCGCGCTTGCCGATGTCCGCATGCTCTACGCGATAGCTGTCGAGTTTATTGGCGTTGTAGACTGCCAGACACTCGTCCGCCAGCTCGGTAGCCAGCGTGCGGGTCAGCGCTTCGCGCACTGCGGCAATGGCGATCGGATCAATAATCTCAAACAGTTCAGCAATTTCGCTGGCGGATGGCAGAGTCAGAATTTCCGCGGCCAGCGCCGGATCGATCTTCTCATCCAGCAGAATGGCGCGGAACGCGTCGGCCACGTGAACCGGTAGCGACAGCGGTTGCCCCTGCTGATGACGAGCCACGTTCAGCTTAATATAGGTCGCCAACAGGCTTTGCGCGGCGTCCCAGCGAGAGAAATCATTACGCGCATGGCGCATCAGGAAGGTGAGTTGCTGATCGCTCCATTTATATTCCAGCTTCACCGGCGCGGAGAATTCACGCAGCAGCGACGGCACCGGCTGGAAGTAAACGTTATCGAACACAAACGTCTGCTCGGCCTGGGTCACGTTTAGCACGTGGTGCACCGGATGGCCATCTTTCTGCAGCGGGATCACCTTACCTTCGTTATCGTACAGTTCGATATCGAACGGAATGTGCAGCGGGTATTTCTCCTCCTGCTCGGCCGTGGCTGGTGTACGCTGGCGGATGGTTAAGGTGTACTGCTCGGTTTCCGGATTGTAGTCGTCGTGCACGCTGACAATGGGCGTACCGGCCTGGCTATACCAGCGGCGGAAATGAGAGAGGTCGATGTTGGAAGCATCTTCCATCGCCTGCACGAAGTCGTCGCAGGTAGCCGCGCTGCCGTCGTGACGCTCAAAGTACAGCTGCATCCCCTTCTGGAAGTTCTCTTCGCCCAGCAGCGTGTGCAGCATACGGATAACTTCCGCCCCTTTCTCATACACCGTCAGGGTATAGAAGTTATTCATTTCAATAACTTTGTCCGGACGGATCGGGTGCGCCATTGGGCTGGCGTCTTCAGCAAACTGCAGGCCGCGCATGGTACGTACGTTGCTGATGCGGTTAACCGCACGGGAGCCCAGGTCGGAGCTGAACTCCTGATCGCGGAACACGGTCAGGCCTTCTTTCAGGCTTAACTGGAACCAGTCGCGGCAGGTCACGCGGTTGCCGGTCCAGTTATGGAAATACTCATGACCAATCACGCGTTCAATATCGAGATAATCTTTATCCGTCGCGGTATCGGTACGCGCCAGCACGTATTTGGAGTTAAAGACGTTCAGCCCTTTATTCTCCATCGCGCCCATATTAAAGAAGTCGACGGCAACGATCATATAGATGTCGAGATCGTATTCGAGGCCAAAGCGCTCTTCATCCCACTTCATGGAGTTTTTCAGCGAGGTCATTGCCCACGGCGCGCGATCAAGGTTGCCGCGGTCAACGAACAGTTCCAGCGCCACTTCGCGCCCGGAGCGGGTTTTGAAGGTATCGCGCAGCACGTCGAAATCGCCCGCCACCAGCGCAAACAGATAGCAGGGTTTCGGGAACGGATCCTGCCACTGTACCCAGTGACGCCCGTTATCCAGCTCACCTTCGGCAATACGGTTGCCGTTGGACAGCAGGAACGGATATTTGCTCTTATCGGCGGTAATTTTGGTGGTAAAGCGCGCCAGCACGTCCGGGCGGTCGAGATACCAGGTAATATGGCGGAAGCCTTCGGCCTCACATTGGGTACACAGCGCTTCACCGGATTGATAGAGCCCTTCCAGCGCAGTATTCGCCGCCGGGCTGATTTCATTGACAATCTTCAGCGTAAAACGCTCAGGCAGGCCGGAGATAACCAGATGGTTCTCTTCTTCTTTATAGTCGGCCCACGGCGCACCGTTAACATGAATGGAGACCAGCGTGAGGTCCTCACCGTTCAGGCGTAGCGGCACATCAGACGCTGCGTGACGGGAAACCTGGCTTTCCGCGGTCACAACGGTTTTTGCGGCATCCAGGTCAAAGGCCAGGTCGATATCACTGATCAGGTAGTCCGGCGCACGGTAGTCGTGGCGGTACTTGGCTTGGGGCTGTTGTGTCATAAAAAACCTTTAGCATCTTTTGTAAATGTCACCTCCAGTCTATTCCTGTTGTGTTAAACGCGCTATGCAGAATCTTCATCTTTTCCAGTCAAATAGGGAAAATAGATACATTTACGCAACATGCCGCACAAAACGCCGGAGTGGCGCTTCGTGCCATATGGTGTGATCGGGGTTCAATAAATCGTTAAACAAGGTATACTCCAGCCATTCTCCCCTGTTGTTTATTGTACTAAACGCTCCTGTGAGAGGATGCTACTGCGCACCATGACACAATTCGCTTCTCCTGTTCTGCACTCGTTGCTGGATACAGATGCCTACAAACTGCATATGCAGCAGGCCGTTTTCCACCACTACTACGACGTTAACGTCGCGGCGGAATTCCGCTGCCGTGGTGACGATCTGCTGGGCATTTATGCTGACGCCATTCGCGAACAAGTCGAAGCCATGCGTTCACTCACGCTGCGTGATGATGAATACCACTGGCTGTCCGGTCTGCCTTTCTTTAAGCAGGACTACCTGAACTGGCTGCGTGATTTCCGCTACGATCCACAACAGGTTACCGTCACCAACGAGAATGGTAAGCTGAATATCCGCCTTGAAGGCCCGTGGCGTGAAGTGATCATGTGGGAAGTGCCGCTGCTGGCGGTGATTAGCGAGCTGGTTCACCGCTATCGTTCTCCGGAAAACGGCGTCCCGCAGGCGCTGGAAATGCTGGAACATAAGCTGGCCGACTTTAATCAGCTGACGGCCGACCTTGATATGTCCGCTTTCAAACTGATGGACTTTGGCACCCGCCGCCGCTTCTCCCGTGAAGTTCAGGAAGCCATCGTCAGCCGTCTCCGTCAGGAGACATGGTTTGTGGGCACCAGCAACTACGATCTGGCGCGCCGCCTGACTCTGACGCCAATGGGTACCCAGGCACACGAGTGGTTCCAGGCGCATCAGCAAATCAGCCCGGATCTGGCAACCAGCCAGCGTGCGGCGCTGGCCGCCTGGCTGGAAGAATATCCCGATCGGCTCGGCATCGCCCTGACCGACTGCATTACCATGGACGCCTTCCTGCGCGACTTCGGCCCGGAATTCGCCACGCGTTACCAGGGTTTGCGCCACGACTCCGGCGACCCGTTTGAATGGGGCGAGAAGGCGATCAAACATTATCAAAAGCTCGGTATCGACCCGCGCGAGAAAGTGCTGGTGTTTTCCGACAATCTCGATCTGCCGAAAGCCATTGAGCTGTATCGCCACTTCTCACCGCGCATCAATCTCAGCTTTGGTATTGGCACGCGTTTGACCTGCGATATCCCACAGGTTAAACCGCTCAATATCGTTATCAAGCTGGTTGAGTGCAACGGCAAACCGGTGGCAAAACTCTCCGACAGCCCGGGGAAAACCATTTGTCACGATAAAGCATTTGTTCGTGCATTACGTAAAGCATTTGATCTCCCGCAGATCAAAAAGGCCAGTTAATCACCAAAGGGAGCCCGGGCGGCTCCCTTCTTCTTTATTTATTTCTTAAAACACCCCTTCCTTGTGCGAATTCTACTTGTCTGATGGAAGATGACAGGTAACATAGATATCCCCCCGCCGTTCCGGGGAAAAACGATTTTTTTATTGGACTACGAATAGAGAGACTATTATGAGCGTTGTGCCTGTAGCCGACGTACTCCAGGGCCGCGTAGCCGTTGACAGCGAAGTCACCGTGCGCGGCTGGGTACGTACCCGCCGAGATTCAAAAGCTGGCTTTTCCTTCCTGGCCGTCTATGACGGTTCCTGCTTTGATCCTGTACAGGCCGTTATTAATAATTCTCTGCCCAATTACAATGACGAAGTCCTGCGTCTGACCACCGGCTGCTCGGTGATCGTCACCGGTAAAGTTGTGGCGTCTCAGGGTCAGGGTCAGAGCTTTGAAATTCAGGCCTCTAACGTGGAAGTGACCGGCCGGGTTGAAGATCCGGATACCTACCCGATGGCGGCGAAACGCCACAGCATCGAGTATCTGCGTGAAGTGGCGCATATGCGTCCGCGCACCAACCTGATTGGCGCGGTCGCCCGCGTTCGCCACACGCTGGCGCAGGCGCTGCACCGTTTCTTCGACGAGCAGGGCTTCTTCTGGGTTTCCACCCCGCTGATTACCGCTTCCGATACTGAAGGCGCAGGCGAAATGTTCCGCGTGTCTACGCTGGATATGGAAAACCTGCCGCGTAACGATCAGGGCAAAGTGGATTACGACAAAGATTTCTTTGGCAAAGAAGCCTTCCTGACCGTTTCCGGTCAGTTGAACGGTGAAACCTATGCCTGTGCGTTGTCGAAGATCTACACCTTCGGCCCTACCTTCCGCGCAGAAAACTCCAACACCAGCCGTCACCTGGCGGAGTTCTGGATGCTGGAGCCGGAAGTGGCATTTGCCGATCTGGAAGATAACGCCCGTTTGGCAGAAGCCATGCTGAAGTACGTCTTTAAAGCCGTTCTCGAAGAACGCGCGGACGACATGAAGTTCTTCGCCGAGCGCGTAGATAAAGACGCTATCGATCGTCTGCAACGTTTCGTTTCCGCCGACTTCGCGCAGGTTGACTACACCGACGCGGTCACCATCCTGGAAAACTGTGGCAAACAGTTTGAAAACCCGGTGTACTGGGGCGTGGACCTTTCCTCTGAGCACGAACGCTATCTTGCGGAAGAGCACTTCAAAGCACCGGTGGTCGTGAAAAACTATCCGAAGGAGATCAAAGCCTTCTATATGCGTCTTAACGACGATGGCAAAACCGTTGCCGCCATGGACGTACTGGCACCGGGCATTGGCGAGATCATCGGCGGTTCTCAGCGTGAAGAGCGTCTGGACGTGCTTGACGCCCGTATGGCTGAAATGGGTCTGAACAAAGAAGACTACTGGTGGTATCGCGACCTGCGTCGCTACGGTACCGTGCCGCATTCAGGTTTCGGTCTGGGCTTCGAACGTCTGATCGCCTACGTCACTGGCGTACAGAACGTGCGCGACGTGATTCCGTTCCCGAGAACGCCACGCAACGCCAGCTTCTAAAGCCGTATTATCCTCAAGGCCAGCCGCTCGCGCTGGCCTTTTTTTACCTGCACATGTAAAGAAATCTTTATTAATTTTAACAAACCTAAACTTCAAGCCTCTACGCCACGCAGTTTGTTACATCACATTACCCGGCAATAACTTCGTACAAAAAACACTCAATTTTTTATTGCAGTCATGAAATCACCTAAGCCATAGCACATTTTTTATCCAAAACAACAGCTATCTGGATGGCTAAAAAATATCATAACGAAATGATCACACATCCGCTCTGTGCGATAAGAAAAAGCGTTATACAAATAAAAGATAAGAAATTCATATTGATAGATAAAGGAAAGGTCAAATAATCCGCGCACACCTCAGAATTTTGAGTTAGTTCACAAAGTTCCTCAATATTAATATTTAGTTACACACTATTTCTTTTGCTTACTTATTCTCGATGTTTGTAGCATTTTCAGTGTGGCGAAAGTATGTTTTGAATGGAAAGATGCCTCTCAGACACATAAAGACACCAAACTATCATCAATAGTTCCGTAAATTTTTATTGACGGAAGTAATTGGCGGCAGTGGCGAGTGTCTATAAAAAAAACCTAATGAGGGTAATAAATAATGATGAAGCGTAATATCCTGGCAGTGGTAATCCCTGCCCTGCTGGTAGCTGGTGCAGCAAATGCTGCAGAAATCTACAACAAGAATGCCAACAAACTGGACTTCTACGGTAAAGCAGTTGGTGAACACATTTGGACCACCAACGGCGACACCAGCAACGAAGACACCACCTATGCCCGTATCGGCTTCAAGGGCGAAACCCAGATCAACGATCAGCTGGTGGGCTACGGTCAGTGGGAATACAACATGGATGCCTCCAATGCGGAAGGCTCCCAGGGGACTAAAACCCGTCTGGCGTTCGCCGGTCTGAAATTTGGCGACGCGGGTTCTCTGGACTACGGTCGTAACTACGGCGCTATCTACGACGTCGCGGCTTACACCGATATGCTGGTTGAATGGGGCGGCGATTCCTGGGCTGCTACCGACAACTTCATGAACGGTCGTTCTTCTGGCCTGCTGACCTACCGTAACAGCGATTTCTTCGGTCTGGTTGAAGGTCTGAGCTTCGCGCTGCAGTACCAGGGTAAAAACGATCGTAGCAACCCGGTTGCAGCGACCTACAACGACAAAACCGGCGCGCTGGAAAGCCTTGGCTACGGCGGCAACGGCGCGAAAGCGAACGGCGACGGCTTCAGCACCTCTGTACAGTATGATTTCGGCAACGGCATCGCGCTGGCCGCAGGTTATGAAGTTGCAGACCGTACCAACGACCAGGTTAACCCGGGCAGCTCTACCTTCAATGGCACCACTCACACTTGGGCGAGCGCTGGCGGCAGCAAAGCAGAAGCTTGGTCTACTGCTGCGAAATACGACGCGAACAACATCTACGCTGCGGTAATGTATGCTGAAACGCTGAACATGACCCGCGAGCCGGACAACAACTTCGCAAACAAAACTCAGAACTTCGAAGCTGTTGTTCAGTATCAGTTCGACTTCGGTCTGCGTCCGTCCCTGGGCTACGTACAGTCCAAAGGTAAAGACCTGATCGCTCGCGGCGACTTCAAAGGCGGCGATGCTGACCTGGTTAAATACATCGAACTGGGCACCTGGTACTACTTCAACAAGAACATGAACGTCTACGCGGCGTACAAGTTCAACCTGCTCGACGACAACGCGTACTCTGCTGCTACCAAGCAGGGAACCGACGATCAGGCTGCTGTTGGTATCGTTTACCAGTTCTAATCAGCAGACCCTCACTGCTATATGCCTCAAGAGCAGGACTTCGGTCCTGCTTTTTTGCGTTCTAAAGAGGAAGATCGTAACTTTTGAAAAGCTTCGCGCTTTTAGTCTCTAACGGTTGGCATTTTGTAAATCTACCGTTAACCTGATAGCGGATTTCCCCCGAACTTATTAATGGAACCTCGTCATGTTTGAGAACATTACAGCCGCCCCTGCCGACCCAATTCTGGGCCTGGCCGATCTGTTTCGCGCCGACGAACGCCCGGGAAAAATCAATCTCGGGATTGGTGTTTATAAAGATGAGACCGGCAAGACGCCGGTGCTGACCAGCGTTAAAAAAGCTGAGCAGTATCTGCTGGAGAATGAGACCACCAAAAACTATCTCGGTATTGATGGTATTCCTGAGTTTGGTCGCTGCACGCAGGAGCTGCTGTTCGGCAAAGGCAACAGCATCATTAGTGACAAACGCGCGCGCACCGCTCAGACCCCAGGCGGCACAGGCGCACTGCGCGTAGCGGCGGATTTCCTCGCAAAAAACACTGACGTGAAGCGCGTTTGGGTCAGCAACCCAAGCTGGCCGAACCACAAGAGCGTCTTTGGCGCTGCGGGCCTGGAAGTACGCGAATATGACTACTACGATGCGGAAAAGCATGCCCTCAACTTCGACGGCCTGCTGGCGAGCCTGAATGAAGCCCAGGCGGGTGACGTGGTGCTGTTCCATGGCTGCTGCCATAACCCAACCGGTATCGACCCGACGCTGGAGCAGTGGCAACAGCTGGCAAATCTGTCGATTGAAAAAGGTTGGCTGCCGCTGTTTGACTTCGCCTACCAGGGCTTTGCTCGCGGTCTGGAAGAAGATGCCGAAGGCCTGCGCGCATTTGCCACGCTGCACAAAGAGCTGATTGTGGCGAGCTCCTACTCGAAAAACTTCGGTCTGTACAACGAACGCGTTGGCGCCTGCACCCTGGTCACAGCCGATGCCGACACCGCCGATCGCGCCTTCAGCCAGCTGAAAGCCGTGATTCGCGCGAACTACTCTAACCCGCCGGCACACGGCGCTTCCGTTGTTGCGACCATTCTCAGCAACGACGCGCTGCGCGCCATCTGGGAACAAGAGCTGACCGATATGCGTCAGCGCATTCAGCGCATGCGTCTGCTGTTCGTTAATACGTTGCAGGAGAAAGGCGCGAGCCGTGATTTCACCTTCATCACGAAGCAGAACGGTATGTTCTCGTTCAGCGGTCTGACCAAAGAGCAGGTACTGCGCCTGCGTGAAGAGTTCGGTATTTATGCCGTCGCTTCTGGCCGTATCAACGTGGCGGGCATGACGCCGGACAACATGGCGCCGCTGTGCGAAGCCATCGTCGCCGTCCTGTAACAGAAGCTTCCCTTCAGGGACAAAAAAGGCCGCATTCGCGGCCTTTTTATTATTCTGAGATTACCACACCGGCAGTTCATCCTGCAGGAATGGGTTATGCAGACGCTCATAACCCAGCGTCGACATTGGGCCATGGCCCGCAATAAACTTCACGTCATCGCCTAACGGCAGCAGCTTGCGCTTAATCGCATCAATCAACTGCGCGTGATCGCCACGTGGGAAGTCACTGCGCCCTACGCCACCTTTAAACAGCACGTCACCCGAGATCAGCAAACGCGCCTGGGCATCAAAGAAGACGACATGCCCCGGCGTATGCCCCGGACAGTGCAGCACCTGCAGCTTCACGTTGCCGACGCTCACCGTATCCCCTTCGTTCAGCCAGCGGTCCGGCGTCAACGGCTGGCAGTCCTCAAGGCCAAACATCCGGCTTTGCGCGGGCAACCCTTGCAACCAGAATTCATCTTCTTTTTCCGGCCCGATAATCGGCACCCCGTAGTGCTGCGCCAGTTCAGCCGCCGCCCCCACATGATCGAGATGGCCATGAGTCAGCAAAATTTGCTGCAACGTCACGCCCGCTTCTGCAACCTGCTGCTTGATGGTTTCGGCATCGCCGCCCGGATCGACCAACGCCGCCAGTTTCGTTTGCTCGCACCAGATCAATGAACAGTTTTGCGCGAACGCAGTCACCGGAATAATACGATAATTCATGTTGCTCCTGTTTGGACTCGTCACCATTCAGACACTTCAGTGTGCCTGAACGGTTGGCGTAGAGCTACCAGTGCCGGACCGGACCGGTATCAATATGCACAAAGTTGCTACGTGGGTAATATCCTACACCACCTGCGCGCATAGATAACGCAGCTTTGCGTATATTACTTAATGAAACGCCTTCAATATGAAAATCCATTGCCTGACCTTTCGTGTGATAGCTTTTTTTCGCTACCCCACTGCTGTGCGCTCTTAGCTCATTATTGGTATCAACGGAACGATATCCAGAGATCAATTGCACAGGTTTATTTGTTCCTAATAGTCCCTGAAGGCGATAAAGCTGATCGAACAAAGAAGGATCGATGCTTTTTATTTTATTCGCGCGATAGTCACGGAAAAAATGGTTTAGTTTTGCTAATTCATCCTGAATATAGCCTCGGCCGTCAAAAAACTCGGCTTTTATCAACTCACCTGTATGCAGGTTATTCAGCGTTAAAATACGCGGACGTGGGGTCGAGAGGGTGGCAAGCGCAGGCGTGGGCAAGATGGCGGCCGCGCCGAGCGCAACACCACCTAACGCCAGCAGCTTGCGGCGATTAGCGTCAAATTTGTCCATGATAATCAGGTCTACAGTCAGTAATGTGATCGAAAAATATGCACTTCTGGCGCACGTTAAGCACCTTACCGGGCATCAAAGCCAGCGTCAAGGCGGCCTGCCACGCGAAGCCGCCAGCCCTGGACCTGCGGGGCTGGCATCTGCGCTTTTTGTTCGACAACTACATTACCTGAACTACTTCATTTATCTGATCAATTGTTCCGCTTTTGGCAAAATCTGTGCACCCGATCGCGCAGTGACATCATAATTGTAAATATCTGTTCGATATTGTGTCTGTCCGTCAGCGCTGACAAAGGCAGTGAGATAATAGAGATTAACCGGAATATTCTGCCGGATATTCACATAGCGTGTATTCCCTTGTTTAAGGGCATCGGAAATTCGCGCATCATTCCAGCCCGCATCCTGTAACAGCATATTCGCCAGATCGGAGGCTTTATTTACCCGCACGCAGCCGGAACTTAATGCCCGCGCATCTTTCTGGAACAGATTATGATTAGGCGTATCATGCAGATAAATGGCGTCGGAACTTGGCATATTAAACTTATAGCGCCCCAGCGAGTTATGTTCACCCGGTGCCTGCTGGAAACGGAACGGTAAATTCGACGGCGTGATTGTTGACCAATCGACCCGCCATGGATCGATAGCTTCTTTACTGTTCCAGCCGCGTAATACGGTGTAGTTATGCCGCTCCAGATAACCTGGATCATTACGCAGCTTCGGGAGAATATCATTACGCGCCAGCGTCGGCGGCACGTTCCACGGTGGGTTGACCACCACGTTATTCAGCGCGCTGCTCATCATTGGCGTTTTACGATCGGGGCGTCCCACGATAACCCGCGAGGCCAGCGCTTCGCTGCCGTTGAGATAGTAAACCAGCGAGTAGGCCGGGATATTCACCATAATCCCGGTAGAGACTTTCCCCGGCAGCAGGCGCAAACGCTGAATATTTAGCGCCAGCACGCCCGCACGCTGGGCAGAAGAGACGTTCAGCCAGTCGCGCGTCGAGGTGCCAATCACACCGTCCGCGCCAAGCCCCTGCGCCGCCTGGAAACGTTTCACCGCGTCCACCAGTTGGCGGTCATAGGCCGCTGGGCCGCTTTTTCCCCCCTTTTTCGTCTTGCCGACGTTGTCGCCAGGCAGCGGTATCGCCGGGCTGTTATCCAGCACACCGTTACGTTGCAGGATTTCACGTAGCGCAGGCACATCGCTGCTCCACTGCCCTGGGCGCAATGAAACCGTCGAGGTCAACTTTGGCCACGGGCGATTGTCGCCCGTCAACGCCAGTAGCGCCTGATGCATCGCACTATACTGCGGATGCTGTGGCGCCAGGGCGGCAATAAACTGCGGCAGCGAGCCGTTATCCAGCGCTAACTGCCATTGGTTTATCACCGACAACGGCGGTGTTGCCAGCGTGTACGGCTTATCGCTATACAGCCAGCGGTTACCCTGAACCGGAATCCCGCTGACAAAGTGCAGATAGCCCATCAGGGCATCGGAAAGCACGACATCACGCGCCATCCCGCTGACAGCCGGGTCGGTGAGCAGTTCAACCCACCGGGTGAACTGCGGCTGAAAACCGGCGATCGCCACTTCCGCCAGCTGCTGCTGGAAGGCGCGTATCGCATCACGGTTTTCCCACATGGGTTTCATCTCACGGGCGGCATACAATGTCGCCAGCGGATTAAGGTAGACGGGCTGATATCCGGAAGGTAGCGTAGCAAGAATATCGGCACGGCTGTTCGCCGCCGAGCCGTCAGCCAGCGGTTGTGTACCGACAAGACTCGCCATTGCTGGCGATTGCGCCCCTGGATGCAGAAGCACCGGCGATTGTTCCGCTGGCGTCGCGGTACCGTCAGAAGGCACCAGCTCTGGTTCGCCCGCAGAAGCGGTAAACAGTGGAGCAAACGTCATCGCCAGACATAAACTCACGGCTGACAACCGACGACCATTTTCTTTTTTCAGCAACATCCCTTGCCCCCTGTTATCTATACAAAGACCCTAACGTGGGCTTACCTTCAGTATATAAAGACAAAAACTATTTTGCCCGTTCAAATGTAAAGAAGTCTAAAGATAATAACGCGCTAGCGATGAAAAGCAGATAACAAAAAAGGCGACATTGCTGTCGCCTTTTTTGTATTCGGATACCTACCCGCCTGTGGGCCAGCGCCATCCGGCCTACAGGCGACATGCTCCGCTACGATGCATCCGCGGTACCCGGCAAGGTTTCCGGCAGTTGAGCGGCAAAGCCGCGCAGACCCACCACATGTACGTGTTCGTGGTTGTGCACCACTTTACGCACCAGCTTGTAGGTTGTGCCTTTCTCCGGGCTAATGTTTTCCGGTGCCGCGATGATAAGCTGCATCTCCAGACGCTCGCACAGCTCAAACAGCGTGGCGATGGAACGGGCATCCAGACGCGCCGCTTCATCAAGGAACAGTAGACGGCACGGTGACAAATCTTTACCGCGCAGACGCCGAGCTTCATCTTCCCAGCTCTGCACCACCATCACCAGAATCGACATCCCGGTACCGATCGCCTCACCGGTCGACAGCGCGCCGGACTCCGCGCGCAGCCAGCCGTCAGAACCACGGTTAACCTCAACTTCCATCTCCAGGTAGCTACGATAGTCGAGCAGCTCTTCACCAATAGTCTGCGGCGTACGCTGGCCCATATCGATTTGCGGATTCAGGCGCTGGTACAGTTTCGCCAGCGCTTCTGAGAAGGTCAGACGGTTGCTGTTGAACAGATCCTGATGCTGTTCATGCTGCTCAGAGAGCACGTCCAGCAGCATCGAGTGCGTCTCGCGTACGTTGACGTTCAGGCGCACGCTGTTCACCTGGCCAAACGACACGCTTTGCAGGCCCTGGTTCAACTGACGAATACGGTTCTGCTCGCGCTGAATGGTTTTGCGAATAATATTCGCCACGCTGCGGGAGCTGATCGCCAGCTTCTGCTCACGGTTGGTCAGCTCTTCGGTCAGACGGCTCAGTTCGATTTCCATCTGTTCGATGGCTTCTACCGGGTCGTCGGTGCGGATAATATCCTGACGGATACGTTCGCGCAGATGTTGATATACCGCCACGAAGAACTGAATCTTACGTTCAGGACGCTTCGGATCTTCCGACATACGCAGCACGTCACGCAGATGTTCATTATCCGCAACCGCCAGACGCAGTGCGCCCAGCGCTTTATCCGACATTGAACGCAGATCGTCAGCGGAGAGATAGGCCAGCTCGCGGCGGTGCAGACGACGTTCGACGTTATTGTCTTTCACCAGGCGCATCACCGCGCACCATCCCGCTTTCGCACTCACCACCTGCTCGCGCATTTCGAGGTAATCACGTTCCAGCTTGCGCAGCTTACGGGTCAGGTTATCCATCTCCGCTTCGCAGAAGGTCAGCGCTTTTTCCAACTGGTTGCGGCGCGCGCGGTTGTTGCTCAGCTGCGCGTGCAGCTCGTCACGGCGAATGCGCGCGCGCTCTTCTGCGCCCGCATCGGCACGTACGCCAATATCTTTCAGCTCTTTATAGAGATCGTTAAGCAGCTCTTTCTTGGTGTCGTAGGAGCTTTTCAGCGACGCCAATACCTGGCTGTACTGACTCACCTGCGCGGCGTGGGTACGCATGGCTTCACGCGCGCGGCTCCGCTCGCTTTCCGCCTGCGCCAGACGTTCACGCAGTTTTTCGTTGAGGTCGCTGTTGCCGCTCAGCATTTCCGCTGAGTCAGAGTAGCCGAAGTGGGCGCGACGCTGCACGACTTCGGTCAGGGCAAACGCCTGCTGACGTGCTTCGCGCTGCACCTGCTGTGACCAGGCGTAATCCTCTTTCAGCTGTTCAAACTGCTCCGGGTCGCTCTGCAGTACAGAGACAATCGGCTCAAGCTTCGCCAGCTGGTTGCCGTGCTGCTGGATGAAGCGTGCGGCTTCCTGCGCTTCGTCCAGGCGCTCCTGGATTTCATCCACGCGGTCGGCCAGCGTTTCATCGGCCAGCAGGCTCAGGCGCGGCAGGAGGCGGTTGAGCAGCGCAACGCCCTCTTTCGCCTGTTCGTACTGCGCCTGCTGCTGCTGGTTATCACTTTCGTGACTGCTGAGCGCGCGCTCCAGCTCGTTGCGGCGGGTGTTCAGTTTGCGAATTTCCGCTTCCGGATCGTCGTCAAACGCCACCGACAGGTGACTGCCAATAAAGCGGCTGAACGCCTGATGCAGACGCTGGGTTTTCTGGACGTCGAACGACAGGGTCGCAAAACGTTCAGACAGCACTTCACGCTCGGCGTGCAGGCTCTCAATGCGGCTTTCGCGCGCGGCGCGGCCAAACAGCGGCACCGCTGGGAAGCGCGAGTAGCGCCACTGGCGATCGGCGGTCTTCACCACCACCGCTTTTTCCAGCTCGTCGACGTTGAACACGCTGTCATCGAAGGATTGCGGATCCCCCTCAATCAGGTAGAGATCTTCCGGGCAATCTTCCAGTCCTTCCAGATACTCGGCGATCTGCGACAGATCCGGCACCACGATGGCGTGACGCGACGGACCGTACAGCGCGGAGAAGTACGGCGCGTCGTCAAGGCTGACGTCATCGTAGATTTCCGACAACAGTACGCCGCCAAAACGTTCGGCCAGGGCGTTCAGGCGCGGGTCTTCGGAACCGCCCGGCTGGCTTAGGCGCTCAATTTCATCGTCGACGGCACGTTTACGCGCGCCGACTTCGTCGCGTTCGACGATCGCTTCGCGCTCGCGCTCCAGCAGTTGCTGAAGGTATTCGGTAACGTCCTGGCTGGACTCAAACTGTTCGCCGCTCTGCTCGCACAGCTGGCTCAGGCTATTCTGCGCCGCCAGCCAGACCGGCGCGCGGTGCATCAACGCCGAGATACGCGATTGCAGCTGTTCCTGCTCCTGACGCAGTTGCATACGCTGCTCGCGGGCGTCAGTCACGCTGTCGCTCAGCGCGGCAATGCGTGCTTCCAGCTCGCGGTGCAGGTTTTCAAGATCGTCAATGTCGTACTGTTTGCCCTGACGCTTGCAGAAATCGGCCAGCAGACGCTCGGCTTCCTGCTGTTCGCGCAGACGCTGTTCCAGTTCATTCAGACGGCTGCGCAACGGCTGCGCCTGCTCCGCCAGGTGACGCTGGTTTACGCCGTCACGCAACAGTTCACGCGCCGCGTCCCAGGCTTCGTTACGCGCCAGCGGGCCGTTAATTGACGCCACCAGCTGATAGGCTTGCTCAAACTGGCTGTGTGCCGTCTCGGCAACGCTCATTTTCTGCTCGAGCGACAGCAGTTTTTCCGTGGCTTCCTGCTCTTTGGCCTGGAAGGTTTCCAGCCATTCCGCCGCGCTGTCCGGCGTTAAATCCGGCAGGTGGCACAGCGCTTTCGCGCGCTCCAGCGCCTGTAGCGCCTGGGTGTACTGAATGGCGCGCGTTTGCTGGACGTCCAGCGCCTGCTGGTAGTCGGCGAGCTGGCTTTTCAGCTCATCCACTTCCAGTTCGGCGGCTTCGGCGCGGGCTTCGTTCTCTTCCTGCTGTTCGGCGGCTTCCGCCACCACTTCATTCTGTTCTTCGAGGCGAATTTGCAGCTCGTCTAAATCCGCTTCATAGCGCTCAATTTTTTCCTGCTGGCGCAGCGCGGTCTGCACCAGATTCAGGTGGTCGCTGGCGGCCTGGTGATCGGCTTCGAGATCGCCTTCCGCGCCGTTGTGTTCCTGTAGCTCGCGCGCCATATCGACGTGCTTGTACTGTTCCGCCGCCAGCTGCGAGCGGGAGGTGAACAGTTCGCGGCGATACTCCAGCGCTTTATCCAGATGCACGCGGCGCTCGTTGGCATGGCGCATGTAGTCGGCGGCCACGTAGTCGGTGGCTTCGGAGATCAGGTGCTTGAACAGGTCGCGGTCAGACTGGGTGACGCGAATCGCTTCCAGCGTCATCCGGTTTTCGCGCAGCGCCGCTTCCATGTCCTGGAACGCTTTGCGCACGCCGCTGTTTTCCGGCAACAGGTAGTCGCGCAGCGAGCGGGTAATCGCGCTGGAAATACCGCCGTACAGCGAGGCTTCAATCAGGCGATAGAATTTGCTACGGTCAGCGGCAGATCGCAGACGACGCGCGACGATGCCCAGATCGAACATCAGCGCGTGGTAGTCGGTAATCGAGTTGAACTGCTTGAACTGAACGCCTTCGATGGTATCGAGCTTATCTTTCAGCTCCTGCAACGTCAGCACGCGCGCCTGGCGCTCGTTCAGCGTTTCGGTCAGCAGCTGGGTCGGCTGAATCGAGGTTGGCAGCCCCTGAATGGCGAATGGCTTAATGTCGACTTTACGATCGCGCCCCGCCACCTGTTGCAGACGCACGCCCACCACCACGCGCTGGTGACGCGAGTTCATCACGTCAAGTACCGAGTAGCAGACGCCCGCTTTCAGCTTACCGTGCAGACCTTTATCGCGCGAACCACTGGTGGCCCCCGCTTCGGTGGTGTTACGGAAGTGCAGCAGGGTTAAGTCGGGGATCAGCGCCGTGACGAAGGCCGCCATGGTGGTCGATTTACCGGCACCGTTACCACCGGACAGCGTGGTGACCAGCTCATCCAGATCGAAAGTACGGGCAAAGAACCCGTTCCAGTTAATCAGCGTTAGCGAACGAAATTTACCACGTTCAATCATTATTCTTCCTCCCCGCTATCCTGCTGATGGTCGTCGTTCTCGTCATTGAGCTGCAGATGGTTTTCAATCGCCATGGCTTCACCGTCGCGAATCATGCGCAGCTGCGCTTCGCGCGCGTCATCGCCGGAACGTACGTCGGCGCCGAAGCGAAACACCGATTCGGTGATGCGGAATTTGCTGCTGTCATGGCCCATAAACCACACCATACCCAAACGGCGCAGGCGGTTGAGCGAAGAGCGCACCTTTTCCTGTAACTTCTGACGGTCAAGGTCAGAGCCGGTGGAACGGTTATTAACCAGCTTCAACAGCTTGGCTTCATCGGCCAGCGCCAGCAGCTCATCGTACAGCTCCTGCTGGGTGAAGATGCCTTCATTTGCCAGGCGTTCCGGGCTGAGGTAGAGGTAGCAAAGGATTTTGCCGACCATCATGTCCAGTTCGGAGAGAACCGAACGCGGAATCAGCGTGGTAGAGCGCGGACGCAGATAGAAGAACCCTTCCGGCGCGCGGATCAGTTCAACGTTGTAGCGGGCGTAAAACTCTTCCAGGTACTCCTGGAAATCCATCAAAAAAGCGTGGTTGTCGAGCTCGTCCAGGCCGATGTGGCGGCCCGCACGCAGCGCGCTATCCAGCGCAGGGAAAAGGGGGTTGGCCAGGGCCTGTGCCAGTTTAACCGGCATCACTTGTTCAATATTTGTCAATGACATGCGCCTGTACCTTGGCTCCGTAATCATTAATTGCCTGCCATTTGGCTGGCAGTCCGGTGAAATCTGCTTGCGCTACGCCCAAACGAACCGCCTGGTCAACCACAATACGCGCAACGTCGAAGTGGCGCGCTCGCGGATATTGAGCCAGATACTCTTTCACCACCAGACCGAGGTCCAGCGGCAGCTGTTTGGTTTTATAGATAGCCAACTGTTCTTCGATCAACGCGGCAAGCTGTTCGCGGATTTCGTTAAATTCTTCGTACTCTAAATCTGGCGGAAGTTCGCCGGTGACCTCTTCATCGCGCAGCGTCATCTCTTCATCACGCATGTCCAGCAAACGGTCGGCGCTGGCATAGGTGAGCGCCCACGGCGCATCAAAGTACGACTGCACCGACTGGCGCAGGCGTTGAGCAAAGACGCGGTTTTTATCCATATCGATAGCGGTACGGATAAACTTATGCACGTGACGGTCGTAGCCGATCCACAGGTCAATTGCCTGCTGGCCCCAGCTAACGATACGGTCGAGCTTACTTTGCAGGTCGAACACCAGGCGGTCGACAAAATGCAGATCGTTATGGCTCAGCGTCGCATCCTGAATGCGCAGCAGGTTAGCCTGCAGCTTATCGCCCGCCGCGTCCAGCGTATCCTGCAATTCGCGCAGCGTGCCGGATGTTTCGGACAGCAAAAGCTCACAGCTGGAGATCGCCGCGCGCCAGTCTTTATTCAGCAACTGCGCGATGTCATCTTTGACCGACTGTTGCTGCTCATCCATGATGCGCTGCGTCAGGTCGATGCTGTCGAAAATCTCCGCCACCGAATATTTCAGCGGCGCGTAGACGTTACGGTGCCAGTGAAACTCATCGCCGCCCTCTTCCGCCGAATCGGCGGCTCTTTTCAGCTCGCTGGCCACAATCGACAGCTGCATTGACAGGCGCAGCGTCGAAAACTCGCGCTGACGAATATAGTAGTCGGTAATGCCAATGCCCAGCGGCGTCAGACGATAGATGGCGTTTCCTTCCGTGATCTCGCTGGTAAAGCGGTTCAGCAGACGTTGGCGAACCAGATCGTTAATCGCGTTGTTGGCGCGCGTACCGATGGTTTCACTGGTTTGCTCAAACGCATCACTGACGTGACGGAACGCATCCACCAGCTCGCCTTCCGTCATTTCACCTTCCAGCCGCTCGCCGTTCAGCGTTGCAATGGCCAGCAAAAATGAGAGCCTATCGACGGGGAGCGAAATGGCGAAATCATTTTTTCTGGCCCAGGCAACCAGTTCGGGGACTGTCTGGGAAAATTCACTCATCGTTTATCCTTGTTTCTGTCTGCGGCTTAAGCGCGGTGACATGAATATAGCGCCCCAGGCTGATATAAGGTTCCTGACGGCAATAGCGCGTTTCCAGCTCCAGCAGGATGTCATAGCAATCCTGTTGCTTATGCTTGTCGCGCAGATAGTCATGAAACACTCGCACGCCGGTTTTCCCGTTAATTTGCCAGCCAATCTCTTCCAGCCAGCCATAGACCTGCTGCGGGTCGCGCGGGTAGTTCGGCGACAGCGTACGCTTTTTCTTTTTCGGCATGCCAAGAGCAACATAATCAAAGTTGCCCGCCACCATGTTATGCATCAACAGGCCGTTTGCATTGTAGAACATTAATGATAATGCGCCGCCTGGACGCAGCACCGACCACAGCGTTTTTAACGCCTCCTGCGGTTCGGCTACCCACTCCAGTACAGCGTGAAACAATATCAGATCAACCGGGCTTTCCAAATGCCCGGCCACGTCCTGCGCCGCGCATTGTATGAAATGCATGTTGTGGCTCACACCTTTGTCGCTGGCAGCCTGACTTGCGCGGGCGATCATCTCGGCAGAAAGATCGCACAGCGTCACATGATGACCGCGCTCCGCCATTTTGATCGCCGTCTGGCCTTCACCGCCGCCGGCGTCCAGAATGCGCAGCGGCTGCGATCCCATGGTCGACAGCAGCACGTCCAGATCCTGCCACAGAATAGCCTGGCGCAGCTGGCCTTTGGTGGTGCCATAAATATTGCGCGAAAACTTTTCCGCAATGTCATCGAAATTGCGATCCTGCACGGGACGTCCTTCCATCACCAGCCACAAAAGGTCTATTTTGTCACACCCACGGCGAGAATGAAGCTATCTGGTGTAATATCCCTGCATTCATGCGTCAGATGGTTAAAAAAGGTACTCAATAGAATGCTTTTTATGCTGAAAAAGTTTATCGGCGGCATGATGCTGCCGCTACCTTTACTGCTTTTATTGATCGGTTTGGGAATAGTCCTGGTGTGGTTTACCCGCTTCCAGAAGCTGGGCAAATGCGCCATCACCGCCGGCTGGCTTTTTTTACTGCTGCTAAGCCTGCAGCCCGTTGCGGATGGCCTGCTAAAACCCATTGAGGATAAGTACCCCACCTGGCGCGGCGCCCCCTCTGCGCAGTATGTAGTGGTACTTGGCGGCGGCTATACGTGGAACCCACAGTGGGCGCCCAGCTCGAACTTGATAAGCAACAGTCTGCCGCGTCTGGCGGAAGGGATTCGTCTGTGGCAGGCCAATCCGGGATCGAAGCTGATCTTCACCGGCGCCCGGGCATTGACCAACCCGGTCAGTACCGCTGAAGCGGGTGCGCGGGTCGCGGAAAGCCTTGGCGTACCGCGCAGCGAGATTATCGTGCTGGATACCCCAAAAGATACTGAAGAAGAGGCAAGCGCGGTGAAAGCCGCCATCGGCGATGCCCCATTCCTGCTGGTAACGTCGGCTTCGCACCTGCCGCGTGCGATGATTTTCTTTCAGCAGGTAGGCCTTCACCCGCTGCCTGCTCCGGCGAACCAGCTGGCCATTGCCTCGCCGCTTAATCCGTGGGAGCGCATTATCCCTTCCCCGGTATGGCTGATGCACAGCGACCGGGTAGGCTATGAAACGCTGGGGCGCATCTGGCAATGGCTGAAAGGCGATTCAGGAGAGCCAGGGGAGCAGTGATTTCGAGGCCAGGTCAAAATTGGCGCGGGTAAATTTCCCCGTGTTGACCAGCTTCTCGACCTCATCCCACAGGAGGTACAGCCAGCGCCGCCAAAGAAACGCTTCGGCGACCGGCGCGCGCTGGAGGTAGTGCCATAACAGCTGTTCCGCCTGCGGGCTTTCATGCAGGCGAAACAGCTCGTATTCCCGCGGCGCCCACAGAATCGGCCCCGGGCTAACCATCGCCAGCAGTTGATCGCTGCGCGAATCTTTCAGCATGCTGCGCAAAGTAAGATGCCCATGTACCAACACGCAGTTATCGCTAAAGCCCTCAAACAGCGCCTCCAGACATTCGCGGGTGCGGAACAGCAGCCGCTTATCCTGCATGGTCAGCCCAGTGTTCTGATACAGATTCAGCGTGCCCCACAGCACTTCAATTCGCTGTCGATACCATTGCGGCCAGCTGTTTTCCTGAGTGCTATCCACAAAACCTACGCAGCCCGCACTATCGACTCGATGCCACGCCAGCAGCGCTTCCACAATCTGATCTTTTAGCGCATCCCAACGTTGCTGATTACGGGTGGGCGCTTCAGCAGAAACTCCCCGCAGTCGCTCCAGCAGCAGGACATCCGGCCCAGGGTGTTCTTCGTGGGTCATCACGCCATACACTACCGGCATCCGCACGGTGCCGTGACGCGCCAGCGTTGAGAATTTCCACGCCAGCTGGCGAGCCAGGCCGGGGGACGTAAAGCTGCGCGCCAGCAGCGGCATGGGATTGCCTTCGGCATCATACAGCGACCACAATGCGGTATCCGTCTGCTCATTGATGCACTCCACACGGCTGAGCGATTCACCCAACAGATGGCTAAGTTCTACCCGTAGCTGTTCCATGACAGATTACCCCCATAAAAGCCATTGCTTTCATAATGAGCATATGAAAAGTGAATTTCACCAGACAAGATCAAAATTGAAACAGAAAGTCAGAAATACTCGGCAGGAAGACGCCCCCTGAGAACCAGGGGGCGGCAGGATTACTTCAGTTCGGCGCGGACGCGGGCCAGATCTTCTGGCGTATCAACGCCCGTCCCCGGCACTTCTTTGGCGACGGCAACGTGGATTTTTTCACCGTACCACAGCACGCGGAGCTGCTCGAGCATCTCAATGTGTTCCAGCGGACTTGGCGCCCAGTTGACGTAGCGACGAATAAACCCGGCGCGGTAACCGTAGATACCGATGTGCCGCAGCAGGGTGTCGCCAATTTCTTCGCGGCTTTTGGCAAAGCGGTCACGATCCCACGGAATGGTCGCACGGGAGAAATACAGCGCGTAGCCGTCTTTATCCATGACCACTTTTACCGCATTAGGGTTAAACGCTTCTTCCGCATCGTGAATCGGTACCGCGAGAGTCGCCATACCGGATTGGCTCGCGGCCAGGTTTTCCGCTACCTGGCGGATAATAACCGCCGGGATCATCGGCTCGTCGCCCTGCACATTAACGATAACGGTGTCATCGCTGAAGGCGCATTTTTCCACCACTTCCGCCAGACGTTCGGTGCCCGACTGATGATCGGCACGGGTCATGCACACTTCGCCGCCCGCCGCTTCAACGGCTTTCGCCACCTCAGGATGGTCGGTAGCCACAATAATACGTTCAGCCCCGGATTCACGCGCGCGCTCCAGCACATGCACAATCATTGGCTTACCGTTGATATCCTGCAACGGCTTACCCGGCAGGCGCGTAGAGGCAAAACGCGCCGGAATAATCACAACGAAACTCATGGTCTGTTCTCTTCAGCGGCTAAAACGCGGGCTTCGTTTTCCAGCAATACGGGGATACCGTCACGCAGGGGAAACGCCAGATTATCAAGTTTGCAAATCAGTTCTTGCTTGTCCTGGCTGTAGTAGAGTTTGCCGTTGCAAACCGGGCAGGCAATAATTTCAAGTAGACGGTGATCCATGGTTCCTCCTGATGGGCCGTATCGAAAACCAGTGCAGCATATCATAGAGCGCTACCGGTCGGCGTCAATCTCCCAACCGTGTCGTTGATGGAGAAAGAGTTTTTCCGCCACCGCGCCGAAGGTCACGCGCGTCGCGCCTTGCCAGCGAGCAAAGTCGTTGATGGCCTGCATCAAGCCTTTTTCCAGATGCTGGCTGACCCGTACCCCCTCTTCCAGGTACAGAGCGAAAATCTCCAGCACGCCGTCGCTACGGTGCATTTTGCTGTCCATACGGCCAACTAACTCGCCGCGGTGCAGCAACGGTAGGACGAAATAGCCGTACTGCCGTTTCGGCGCAGGCGTGTAGCACTCCAGACGATAGGTAAAGTTGAAAAACTGTTCAGCACGTTTACGATCCCAAACCACCGGATCGAAGGGTGACAACACCGCACTGTGGGTAGCATTGAGCTTACCTTCCGCCGCCCGCACCAACTCGGATTGCAGACTGTGGTGACCCCACATCTCGCCAAGCTGTTCAACGTTTACCGGTACCACCTGCCCTTGTTCTTGCCACTGTGCCAACAGCGCGCGGAGATCCGGCTGGCGCAGCCGATAATAGTCCGCCAGCCATTGAGGACGAAAAATGCCCAGGCTGCGGGCGCTGTTTTCCAGCATCAGGGCTTCGGCCTGCGGCTGCGCGAGCGCATCCCGGCGATCGTCCCACTGCGGCATGACGCGTTCCGTCAGATCGTAAACGCGGTGGAAGTTTCGGCGTTCTACCACCATCACTTCGCCCGCGGTAAACAGCCCCTCAAGGTGCCGCTTGTGCGGTTTCCATTCCCACCAGCCGCTCTGCCCCTTACGCGGGTGAGCAAAATCGGCGGAGCGCACCGGGCCATTCTCAGCGATATGCGCTTTCAGTGCCGCAATCTCGGTAGCGTGCTCATCCATCCAGCTTTGGTGATATTTCCAGCCCATGTTATGCGGCGCCAGCATACGATGGCGCACCAGCGCAAAATCGCTGCGCGGCAGGAAACACGCTTCATGCGCCCAGTACTCCATCAGCTCACCGCGCGCGAGCGCATCATCGAGCCACGAGGAAGGATAGGCACCAAGACGGCTGAAGAGCACCAGATACGGGCTGCGGGCCACCACGTTGATGGTATCGATTTGCAGCAAAGACATTTGCTGAATGGTACGGAGAATATCCGTCGTCTGGGGCTGACGACGTGGACGGGTAAGAAGGCCCTGTGCCGCCAGATGCACATTCCGCGCGGCGCGAAGGGTGAGTTGCAGTTCTGCCATGCCGTTCCCCTGCTATCGCCGACGCGGTTTAGCGCCGTGCGAGGGTAATCAATTCCTGCAGCAGCGTCTGCGCGCGATCGCCGGAAAGTACGGCGTCCACCGGCAGATACCACCAGTTTTTCTGCGCGAAGCGGCGACATTTTACCGCATCTTTCTCGGTCATGATGAGCGCCTGCCCCGGCAAGACCAGCTCCTGGACGTCAGCTTCGCTCAACGCCTGATGATCGGCCAGCGCCACCGTACGTACAGGCTGCAAACCGCAATCATTCAGCGTGGCAAAAAAGCGCGGCGGGTGACCAATACCGGCCATCGCCACTACGTTTTGTAGTGTGGAAACGGGCTGCCGCTCACCCGTCAGCAGATTGACGGCGTCTCCCGGACGTAACCTCATCGGAATTTCTCCCGGCAGCGCTTCGCCGCCGTTGACGATCCGGGCATCGACCGTTTCCAGGCGTGAAGCGCGTTCACGCATCGGCCCGGCCGGTAGCCACCAGCCATTACCAAAGCGGCGCACGCCATCGATCACGACGATCTCTTTATCGCGGGCCAGTCGGTAGTGCTGCAAACCGTCATCGGTGACGATCAGCTGAAGATCGTGGGCGGCTAACAGCGCCTTCACCGCATCGACCCGCACTGGGGAAACGGCGACGGGCACGCCGGTACGCTGGAAAATCAGCACCGGTTCGTCGCCGGCCTGCGCGGTGGTGGTATCGGCATTCAGCAGCAGCGGATAGCTGTCCGCTTTGCCACCGTAGCCGCGAGAAACCACGCCAACACGCACGCCCTGCCGTTGAAGCTGTTCCACTAACCAGATAACCACCGGCGTTTTACCGTTGCCGCCCGCCGTCAGGTTCCCCACAACCACGACCGGACACGGCGCGCGCCAGGATTTCTTCAGCCCTAGCTGATAGCACAGGCGAATCACGCCGCTCACCAGGCCGTACAGCCAGGAGAGCGGCAGCAGCAGCCGCCAGAGCGGCGATTCGCCTGACCAGATCTTCGCTATCATTCGCCAAACTGCATTTTGTGCAGCTGTGCGTAGACGCCGCGCTGTTCGAGCAGATCGCTATGGCTGCCCCGCTCAACGATACGTCCGTCTTCAACCACAATGATTTCGTCAGCCTGTTCGATAGTGGACAGACGGTGCGCAATCACCAGCGAGGTGCGGTTTTTCTGCAGTTCATCCAACGCCGCCTGAATCGCACGCTCAGATTCGGTATCCAGCGCCGAGGTGGCTTCATCGAGGATCAGGATTGGGCTGTTACGCAGCAGCGCACGGGCGATAGCAATACGCTGGCGCTGGCCGCCCGAAAGCAGTACGCCGTTTTCACCAATCACCGTATCGAGACCGTTATCCATTTTATTGATAAAGTCCATCGCGTAAGCCATCCGTGCCGCCTCTTCAACCTGCTCGCGGCTGAATTCGTCGGTACGCGCATAGGCGATGTTATTGGCTACCGTGTCGTTAAACAGGTGGACGTTCTGCGAAACCAGCGCGACCTGATTACGGAGAGAGGCCAGTTTGTACTCGCGCAGATCGTGCCCATCGAGCAGAATTTCGCCTTCGTCAATATCGTAGAAACGGGTTAGCAGGCTGGCGATAGTAGATTTACCAGAACCAGAACGCCCCACCAACGCCACCGTTTTCCCTTCTGGAATCGCCAGGTTGATGTTTTGCAGCGCCGGGGTTTCGCGGCCTGGATAGGTGAAGGTAACGTTACGGAACTCAACGCTGCCTTTAGCACGTTCGATATCCAGTTTACCTTCGTCTTTTTCCTGCTCGCTATCCAGAATGGCAAACAGCGTCTGACAGGCCGCCATCCCGCGCTGGAACTGTGCGTTGACGTTAGTTAACGATTTTAGCGGACGCATCAGCGCAATCATGGACGAGAAGACGACGGTAATGGTACCCGCGGTCAACGTTTCCATAACGCTTGGGAAACTGGCGGCATACAGAACAAACGCCAGCGCCAGAGAGGCAATCAGCTGAATGATAGGGTCAGAGATAGACGACGCGGAGACCAGCTTCATCCCCTGCAGACGCATCTTGTTGCTGACCTTATCAAAACGCTTGGTTTCCACTTCCTGGCCGCCGAACATCAGCACTTCTTTATGCCCTTTTAGCATCTGTTCTGCGCTGGTGGTCACCTGCCCCATGGTGTTCTGCATGTTTTTACTGATGCTACGGAAGCGTTTAGACACCACGCGGATCGCCATCGACACGATAGGCGCCAGCACAATGAGAATCACCGACAGCTGCCAGCTGTAGTAGAACATCATGATGAACAGGCCAATGATGGAAGCCCCTTCGCGCACTACGGTAATCAATGCGCTGGAGGAGGAGGACGCCACCTGCTCAGAGTCATAGGTAATACGCGACAACAGCGTTCCGGTGGACTGCTTATCGAAGAAGGAAACGGGCATTCCCATCATGTGGCTGAACAGCCGACGACGCATGGTCATCACGACCTTGCCGGAAACCCAGGAAATACAGTAGCTAGAAATATAGCTCGTGATCCCACGCAGGATCATCAGGCCAATAACGACCAGCGGCATCCACAGCAGCACTGAGCGGTCTGTTTTACCAAAACCATCATCCAGTAACGGTTTAAGAAGCGATAACATAAAGGTATCGCTGGCTGCGTTAAGGATTAACGCCACGCCCGCCACGATCAGCCCTGCTTTAAACGGCGCAATAGTTGGCCAGAGTCGGCGGAAGGTCTGCCACGTGGAGAGATCTTTGTCGTTCTGCATTCAAAAAACCAGCTTGTGTTGAAATAGCCGCATATTCTACCCGTTATCGCGAGTCTCGCCAAACCACTGATGATACCAACGAGGTAAAAGTTGATCTCGTAAGCCTTCAATCTTCCAGCCATCGGCACTAAAAGTGAGTGTAATTTGCCCCTGATGCGGTGTATCGAACCAGGCATACTGTCGCTGCAGATAGCGCGCCCTGACCTTCGTGGAAGGCAGGTGCCATGCGTTATAGCGGGATGCGGATGCCAAAGCCGCCTCGCCGCCCACCCGTTGAATCAGCGCCATCCCCGAGGACGTCGAGCTACCGTGATGTGGGACCTGGATAATTGTAGACGCAAATGGCTGCCAGAAACGGCTAATCATGGCCATTTCTGCCGATAATTCAATATCTCCCGTCAGCAGGATGCTGTTTTTGCCATCATCTACCCTCACGACGCAGGAACCGTTATTACCCTTCTGTGCCTTCCCCGGCAGCGGCCAGAGCGCACGAAAGGTTAACCCCTGCCACTGCCAGGCTTCCCCGCGTGCGCAGGGTTGATGACCGGCCCAGCCCAGCGGGCTTCTGACCCACATTCCCGGCCAGCTCTGTCGTAGCGAGCGCAGACCGCCGCGATGATCCAGATGATCGTGGCTCAGAATAATGCCCTGAGGCGTAAGCCCGTGCCAGCGCAGCCAGGGCGCAATGAGCTGTTCGCCGCTGTCACCGCCCGGCCAGGCTAGCCCGGTATCGTAGAGCAACGCTTTGTCACCCCGCGTAATCACCATCGCTAACCCCTGCCCGACATCAAGCATGGTGACCCGCCACTGATCTTCTGGCGTTTTACGCCACAATGGGAAGGCCAACAGGATGCTTAACGACAACCCTAGCGCCGGAAAGCGCAACCAACCGTGCAAGCGCCAGAGAATCAACGCTCCCCACGGCAGCAGCGAAATTCCCAGCCATGCGCTGCCAATGTTCCACCATCCGGTTGGCAGCAGGCGTAAGTAACCAAACACCAGCGCCATCACCCGGTCGGCGCCGTACCATGTCATTGTTTCCAGCGTCATTGGGCCGCACAGATGCAGAAACATCGCCAGCAGAATCAGCGGCACAGCGATAAACGTCACCACCGGTACCGCCACCAGATTCGCCAGCAGCGAGGTTACGCTGATACCGTGAAACAACATGACTTGCAGCGGGGTTAACAGCAGCATCAAACCCAGCTGTAGATGGATCAGACTCGCGAGCGGGCGAAACCATCGTGGATATGCCCACGCGGGCAACGGTACCCATTGGTACCAGAAAATGAGCGCGCCGACCGCAGCTGCCGACAACCACAGGCTATCGGACAGCACTGCCAGCGGGTCGAGAAACAGAATGGTAGCCAGACAGCAAAGCCAGACTTCCCAGCCAGCCCAGCGCCTGGCGTGTAAACGGAGCAGACAGCAGACGGTGGCAGCCACCACCGTTCGCATCGCGGGCGGCTGCATTCCCGTCAGCGCTGCGTAGGCGAATCCGCTCGTCAGTGACACCAGGAGCGGCAAACGCCAGTTAATCAGCCAGACGGGAAGAAAAAACTGCACGGCACGCACCAACAGCCACCCCAGGGAAGCGCCGAGCGCAATATGCAGCCCGGAAATCGCCATCAGGTGTGAAGTCCCGGTTTGCTGCATTAGCGATTTAATCTCCGGCGCGACCGAGAGCCGCTCCCCCATCCCAAGCGCCAGCATGACATCATGCCAGGGATAGGTTGCGAGAGACGTTTGCAGCGATGTCAGGTAGCGGGCACGCAGGCTGCAGGCGCTCTCCAGTATTCCTGCGGAGATGATTCTCCCGGTTAAGATACGATGCTGTGATAACGCGTAGCGCTGAGAGTCGAAGCCCCCTGCGTTTAACTGGCCGTGGACGGGCCGGGCACGAATCGTCATCTGCCAACGCTGACCAACGCACGGCGGCTGTGGCAGATAGCTACCGTAGAGGGTAATAGCGATGCCCGGGAACAGGCGCTGACCTTCCAGCCGGGTGATCGTGCCCTGATGTGTCGTCTGCCCGTCGGTTTGCGTTATCGTCAACTCAACCTGTCGGTTTTTCCCCGGTAGCGTCAATGCAGGCCACTGCACCTGCCACGCCGCCAGAACGCCCCAACAGAACATAAGCCCCACCAATGAAGCGGAGCGCCCCAACCGTCCACACGCGCTGAGGAGAATCAGCCCAACAATGGCAAGCTTAATACACCAAAGCGCGGGTAGTTCTGGCAGCACGCTCAGCGGTAAGATTCCGGCCAGCATATAGCCAGCCAGCTGCGGCAAACGCATTGACACCTCCTTGTTATCGGTAGTGTTGCGCGAGATGAGGGAATTGTCGTGAGCGGATCGTAAAGCGTGCGAAGCGGCGTCAGGTGAATATGCGGCGCGTGCAGCCGTTGCGAAGAAACTGCGAGGGGTATTCCAGAGTGGATTTGTAAAAACGAAAAAAGCACCCGCAGGTGCTTTTTTCTCAACCAAGTTTACCGCCGGTTAGCGGTCAAAACTCAATCGTAAATATTGGCGCGGTCGCGCAGTTCTTTGCCCGGCTTGAAGTGTGGCACATACTTGCCTTCCAGTTCCACTTTGTCGCCAGTTTTCGGGTTACGCCCGGTACGTGGTGCTCGATAGTGCAGAGAGAAGCTGCCGAAACCGCGGATTTCAATGCGCTCGCCCTGGGCCAGGGTTGAGGCCATATGCTCCAGCATCTCTTTCACCGCATCTTCCACTGCTTTGGCAGGGATATGGGATTGCTGGCTGGCAAGTCTTTCAATCAATTCTGACTTGGTCATGATTCCTCCGGTTTCCTTTCAAGGAAAATTAGCTAACAGCTTATTAAACAAGGGCGGCCGTAGCCGCCCTTTGTGCTAGATTACAGGCCGAAACCTGCAATCTGTCAAGTAAACTCATCACAATTCAGGTTGTTAAACCCGAATGCGCAAGATTACTCGCCTTTAGCTGCTTTGAATGCTTCAGCCATAGCGTTGGAGAAGTTGCCGTCTTCCTGTTTGTTGTTAACAGTAGCGATTGCATCTTTCTCGTCAGCTTCGTCTTTCGCACGAACAGACAGGCTAATTGCGCGGTTTTTGCGATCAACGCCGGTGAATTTAGCTTCAACGTCGTCGCCAACGCTCAGAACCAGAGTCGCATCTTCAACGCGGTCACGGGAAGCTTCAGAAGCGCGCAGGTAACCCTCAACGCCGTCAGCCAGTTCTACGGTTGCGCCTTTAGCGTCAACTGCAGTCACTTTACCGTTTACGATTGCGCCTTTCTTGTTCAGAGCAACCCAGTTGTTGAACGGATCTTCTGCGAGCTGTTTAACGCCCAGGGAGATACGCTCACGCTCTGCGTCAACCTGCAGAACAACTGCTGCGATTTCGTCGCCTTTTTTGTATTCACGAACGGCTTCTTCGCCTGCAACGTTCCAGGAGATGTCAGACAGGTGAACCAGGCCGTCGATGCCGCCGTCCAGGCCGATGAAGATACCGAAGTCAGTGATAGACTTGATTTTACCTTCAACGCGGTCGCCCTTGTTGTGGGTTTCTGCGAACTGCTGCCATGGGTTAGATTTGCACTGCTTCAGACCCAGGGAGATACGACGACGTTCTTCGTCGATATCCAGAACCATCACTTCCACTACGTCGCCAACGTTAACAACTTTGGACGGGTGGATGTTTTTGTTGGTCCAATCCATTTCGGAAACGTGAACCAGGCCTTCAACGCCTTCTTCGATTTCAACGAAGCAGCCGTAGTCGGTCAGGTTGGTCACGCGACCGGTCAGTTTGGTACCTTCCGGATAACGCTTAGCGATAGCTACCCATGGATCTTCGCCCAGCTGTTTCAGGCCCAGAGATACACGAGTACGCTCGCGGTCGAATTTCAGCACTTTAACGTTGATTTCGTCGCCAACGTTCACGATTTCGCTCGGATGCTTAACGCGTTTCCAGGCCATATCGGTGATGTGCAGCAGGCCGTCAACGCCGCCCAGATCAACGAATGCACCGTAGTCAGTGAGGTTCTTAACGATACCTTTAACTTCCATGCCTTCCTGCAGGTTTTCCAGCAGTTGATCGCGCTCTGCGCTGTTTTCGGATTCGATAACGGCACGACGAGAAACAACAACGTTGTTACGCTTCTGGTCCAGCTTGATTACTTTGAACTCAAGCTCTTTGCCTTCCAGGTGCAGAGTATCGCGCACCGGACGAACGTCTACCAGGGAACCCGGCAGGAACGCACGAATACCGTTCAGCTCAACAGTGAAGCCACCTTTAACTTTGCCGTTGATAACACCAACTACAGTTTCAGCTTCTTCGTAAGCTTTTTCCAGCGTGATCCAAGCTTCGTGACGTTTAGCTTTCTCACGGGACAGCAGGGTTTCACCGAAGCCGTCTTCTACTGCATCCAGAGCAACGTCAACTTCGTCACCAACCTGGATTTCCAGTTCGCCCTGGGCGTTTTTGAACTGCTCAGCCGGAATGGCAGACTCAGATTTCAGACCGGCGTCAACCAGTACTACGTCTTTGTCGATAGCAACAACAACACCACGAACGATGGAACCCGGGCGGGTTTCGATTTCTTTTAAGGATTCTTCAAACAGTTGAGCAAAAGATTCAGTCATGTTTAATCTTCAGGTTAATATTAACGTCCACCTGACACCTTGTCGGATGGGGTTGTTTCACATACCCGCTGTCAATCCTTTGCAACGGGGGTACTGCAAATTCGGTCGCGTCTTACGCGATTGCCAATTTCTGGCGCGCATAGTCTAACGCTTTTTCAATTACTTGCTCAATGCTTAAGGTGGTGGAATCCAACACTAAAGCATCGGCGGCAGGAACCAGCGGCGCAACGGCACGATTACGATCGCGGTCGTCTCGCTCCTTTATCTCTGCCAAAAGGCGCTCAAAGTTAACACTAAAGCCCTTTTCCTGCAACTGTAGCATGCGGCGTTGCGCGCGTTCTTCCGATGAGGCATCGAGGAAGATTTTGACCGGCGCGTCCGGGAACACCACGGTGCCCATATCGCGACCGTCGGCAATCAGCCCTGGCGCTTCGCGGAAAGCGCGCTGACGGCGCAGCAGCGCCTCACGCACGCGCGGGAAGGCAGCAACCTGTGACGCGGCGTTGGCCACTTCCTGGGTACGAATTTCGCCGCTAACGTCTTCTCCTTCAAGGATAACTTCCAGCGCGCCATCAGTAGAGACAAAACGTACGTCCAGATGCGCCGCAAGCGGGACCAGTGCATCTTCAGAGTTCACATCAACATGGTGATGCAGCGCCGCAAGCGCCAGCACGCGATAGATAGCGCCGGAGTCCAGCAAATGCCATTGCAGTGCTTCTGCCATCGCTTTGCACAGCGTGCCTTTACCTGCGCCGCTCGGGCCGTCAATGGTAATTACCGGAGCAATTGCCGTCATCTCTCTCTCCTTAATAAAAGGCATACATAACGTAAACGCCGCGCATTATACGCATCTCTGCGTCAGACGGTTACCTTTGTCTGCGAATTCCAGAATTAGCCCTATCAATAGCAGGAGAATAGACAAGTATAGTGGGCCTGGGGTGAGCTAGCCCGGAAAGTGACGATGATTTAATTTTTGCCGCAAAAAGTCCGAAAAAAAACGCCGACATCCGGTCAGCGTTTTTGCATGCGAGAAAGAACTAGGCCAGCGTGCTAATGCGCGCCAACTGCTCGAAATAGTCCGGGAAAGTTTTCGCCGTACATTTCGGGTCAAGGATGGTGACTGGGGTATCCGACAGCGCCACCAGCGAGAAACACATCGCCATACGGTGATCGTTATAGGTACCGATTTCCGCAAAATTCAGCGTCGCAGGCGGTGTCACACGAATGTAGTCTTCACCCTCTTCAACTTCAGCGCCCACTTTACGTAGTTCGGTCGCCATCGCGAACAGGCGGTCAGTCTCTTTCACGCGCCAGTTATAGATGTTACGCAGCGTAGTCGTGCCTTTGGCAAACAGCGCCGCGGTGGCAATCGTCATCGCCGCGTCAGGGATATGGTTCATATCCATATCAATCGCGTTCAGCTCGCCGTGCGTGCAGGCAATATAGTCGTCGCCCCAGGTGATGGTTGCGCCCATTTTCTCCAGCACGTCAGCAAAGCGAATATCGCCCTGTACGCTGTGGCGGCCAATACCGGTCACCTTCACGGTGCCTCCTTTAATCGCCCCGGCAGCAAGGAAGTAAGAAGCCGAAGAGGCGTCGCCTTCCACCAGATAATGCCCAGGAGAAACATACTGCTGATTACCGTTTACGACGAAGCGCTGGTAATTCTGATTTTCAACTTCAACACCGAAGGTTTTCATCAGGTGCAGAGTGATATCAATATACGGTTTTGAGACCAGATCGCCCTTGATGCTAATAGTGGTGTCCTGCGGCGCCAGCGGCGCAGTCATCAGCAGCGCGGTCAGAAACTGACTGGAAACGCTGCCGTCAACCTCCACGCTGCCGCCATTGAAGCCACCTTTCAGGCGTAGCGGCGGGTAGTTCTCCTGCTCCAGATACTCAATCTGCGCGCCGCCCTGACACAGGGCATCGACCAGGTGACCAATCGGGCGCTCCTTCATGCGCGGTTCGCCGGTCAGCACGATATTGTTTGCGCCGAGGCACAGCGCGGCAGCCAGCGGACGCATGGCGGTACCCGCATTCCCCAGGAACAGTTCCAGCTCGCCGGAAGCCTGCAGCGGGCCGCCGTTTCCGGTCACTTCGCAGCGGGTACGATCGGCAGACAGGGTGTAGTGAATTCCCAGCGCTTTCAACGCGTTCAGCATGTGGCGAACATCATCGCTGTCCAGCAGGTTTGTCAGGACGGTGGTGCCACGCGCCAGCGCCGCCAGCAGCAGCGCACGGTTCGACACGCTTTTAGAACCAGGCAGATTAATCGTGCCGTCTACGCGCGCGATAGGTTGTAACGTCAGGGATTCCATGAAACTCAACTCTCAAAAGCAGAAGTAAAAACCCCACAGACAGATGCTGTGGGGATGAACAAAAACTAAAATTAACCGTGGCGACGTTCGAAGTCCTGCATGAACTCCGTCAACGCCTGTACGCCAGCCAGCGGCATAGCGTTATAGATGGATGCGCGCATCCCGCCCACCACGCGGTGGCCTTTCAGCGCGTGCAGGCCAGCGGCAAAGGATTCCTCGAGGAACACTTTGTCCAGCGCGCTATCGGCCAGCTGGAACGGCACGTTCATGCGGGAACGGTTGGCGCTGGCCACGTCGTTACGGTAGAAATCACTACCATCAATGGTGTTATACAGAAGATCGGCCTTCTGCTGATTGATGCGGTCCATGGCCGCAACGCCGCCCTGCTCTTTCAGCCATTTGAAGACCAGACCCGCCAGATACCAGGCGAAGGTCGGCGGCGTGTTGAACATGGAGTCGTTGTCGTTCAGCACGGTGTAGTCGAGAATCGACGGGCAAGCCACGTGGGCTTTACCCAGCAGATCTTCGCGCACGATGACCAGCGTTAAGCCCGCCGGGCCAATGTTTTTCTGCGCGCCTGCGTAAATAACGCCGTAACGGCTGACGTCAATCGGGCGAGAGAGAATGGTCGATGAAAAGTCAGCGGCAACGATCACGTCTTTACCAAAGTTCGGCGTCTCTTCAATCGCGATGCCGTCGATGGTTTCATTCGGGCAGTAGTGCAAATAGGCCGCGTTATCGGAAAGCTGCCAGTCACGCATCGGTTTGACCGCGCGCTTGCCGTCAACGGTAATTTTCGCGTCAATCACGTTCGGGTTGCAGTATTTTTTGGCTTCTTTTACCGCACTTGCCGCCCAGTAACCCGCATCGACGTAGTCGGCAGTGGTTTTGTCGCCCAGAATGTTCAGCGGAACGCCGGCAAACTGACCGCGTCCGCCGCCGTGGCAGAACAGTACTTTGTAGTTGGAAGGGATATTAAGCAGGTCGCGGAAATCTTTTTCTGCTTCCTCTGCCACGTGGATAAACTCTTTACCACGATGGCTGACTTCCATTACCGACGTACCTAACCCGTTCCAGTCGCAAAGTTCTTTCTGCGCCAGTTTAAGAACTTCTGCCGGAAGCATCGCCGGACCTGAACTGAAATTAAAGACCTGAGCCATAACCCTCACCACATTGCAATGTTGTCTGACCGCATGCCTCGCGCGTCATCAACGCGTGGGCATAAGTTATTCCTGTGGCTATTGGTTTTATCATTCAGTGACACGCGCCGCAATGTCTAAAACTTTCTGCCGCCGAAATGCGCCGTTCATCACACAATAGATTCTGCCGTCTTGCCGGTACAAAACCGACAAAATCGCTGTCAGGCAATGCGTTTCGCCCTGCTCACCTTCGTCCATGCCGGATTTGCGCAGCGCGGACATAATTGGCGCTCCCCCGCCTGTAGGCCGACAACATAGCTGCAACGGACGCACGCGTACTCTCCCGGCTCAGGCACCGCTTTAAATCGCTGGGTGAGGCTATTGGGTAAGATACACAGGCCAGGTTTTACCTCATCGTCGGGATAAAAAAACACGCTAATCTGGCCGTCGGTTTCCATAATCGCCAGGCGGACCTGCCCAAGTTGCTCAATGCTGTTAAGACGCAGCGCCATAAAAAAATCCAGCTCCGTCAGATTCGCTCGCCGCACGTTCTCCCAGGCCAGTTGGCCTTCTTTCACGATGACAATCGCTTTGCCTTCGAGTAGATCCTGCACTTTCTCGCTTTTCGACATCAGCCACATCGCCAGCCGATACAACAGCGCGAGCGTGACAAAAACGGCAAATACCGGTACCAGCGGGACATCATCATAAAACGCCACGTCTCCCGCCGCCGACCCCAACGTCAGGATAATCAGCACTTCAAAGAGCGACATCTGGCGAACGCCGCGGCGCCCGGTAATTTTGAGAAACAAGAAAACCAATACGAAAGTAAAGAGGCACCTTAGCGCCACTTCACCTAAAAATTCAGGGGGAGCTTTATCAAATGCCATCCGTTGAAGATCAAATGCTTTCATTTTTCGACGCCTTAACAGTAGGTTATCGTCAGTAAGCATAGCTGCCCCTTTTATTTTCGCCGAAGATAGCACCCGTCACGCAAAACCCGTATCATTGCGCGCTTTCCGTACGACAAAAGAGATTGCTATGACGCAAACCTATATTCCCGGCAAAGATGCCGCACTGGAAGATTCCATCGCTCGCTTCCAGCAAAAGCTGCTCGATCTGGGCTTCGATATTGAAGAAGCCTCCTGGCTGAACCCGGTTCCTAACGTCTGGTCGGTGCATATTCGTGATAAGGCATGCTCTCTGTGCTTTACCAACGGCAAAGGCGCGACCAAAAAGGCGGCGCTGGCCTCCGCGCTGGGCGAGTACTTCGAACGTCTGTCAACCAACTATTTCTTCGCCGACTTCTGGCTGGGCGACAAAATCGCCAACGATCCGTTCGTTCACTACCCGAACGAAAAATGGTTCCCACTGACCGATGATGATGAAGTGCCGGAAGGCCTGCTCGACGCGCGTCTGCGTGCGTTCTACGATCCTGACGATCAGCTGACCGCCAGCATGCTGGTCGATCTGCAGTCCGGCAACGACGATCGCGGCGTGTGCGGCCTGCCGTTTACCCGTCAGTCCGATGGTGAAACCATTTATATCCCGATGAACATCGTCGCGAACCTGTACGTTTCCAACGGCATGTCGGCGGGTAACACCCGTAACGAAGCCCGCGTTCAGGGTCTGTCGGAAGTGTTCGAACGTCACGTGAAAAACCGCATTATCGCCGAAAGCATCAGCCTGCCGGAGATTCCGGCCGAGGTGCTGGCGCGCTATCCAGGTGTGGTGGAGTCTATCAAGACGCTGGAAGCAGAAGGTTTTCCGATCTTCACCTACGACGGCTCTCTGGGCGGTAAATACCCGGTGATTTGCGTCGTGCTGTTCAACCCGGCAAACGGAACCTGCTTTGCTTCCTTTGGCGCGCATCCGGACTTCGGCGTGGCGCTGGAGCGTACGGTGACCGAGCTGCTACAGGGCCGCGGTCTGAAAGATCTCGACGTGTTCACCCCGCCGACCTTCGATGACGAAGAAGTGGCTGAACATACCAACCTGGAAACCCACTTCATTGACTCCAGCGGTTTGATCTCCTGGGATATGTTCAAGCAGGATGCCGACTATCCGTTCGCCGACTGGAACTTCTCCGGCACGACTGAAGAAGAGTTCGCCACGCTGATGGCTATCTTCAAAGAAGAAGATAAAGAAGTGTACATCGCCGACTACGAGCACCTTGGCGTCTACGCGTGCCGCATCATCGTGCCGGGGATGTCCGATATCTACCCGGCTGAAGATCTGTGGCTGGCAAACAACAATATGGGCAGCCATCTGCGCGAAACCCTCCTTTCCCTGCCGGGCAGCCAGTGGGAGAAAGAAGCGTACCTGAATCTGATCGAGCAGCTCGACGATGAAGGGCTGGACGACTTTACCCGCGTGCGCGAACTGCTGGGTCTGGCGACCGGTCCAAACAACGGCTGGTATACCCTGCGTATTGGTGAGCTGAAGGCGATGCTGGCGCTCGCAGGCGGCGACCTTGAACAGGCTCTGATCTGGACGGAATGGACCATGGAGTTCAACGCTTCGGTGTTCAGCGCCGAGCGCGCCAACTACTACCGTTGCCTGCAAACGCTGCTGCTGCTGTCCCAGGAAGAAGAACGTGAGCCCCTGCAGTATCTGAACGCGTTTGTCCGTATGTACGGCGCCGATGCGGTGGAAGCCGCCAGCGCGGCGCTGAGCGGCGAAGAGGCATTCTATGGCCTACAGCCGGTTGACGGTTCTCTGGAGGCCTTCCCGGCCCATCAGTCGCTGTTACAGGCCTACGAGAAACTGCAGCGCGCAAAAGCCGCTTTCTGGGCGAAGTGATCGTTTCTCCATATAAATAGTAGGTTTAATCGACGACCTGGGCTATATTACGGGGCCACTTGCTGGCCCCTTTTTTATATTTCAACGTTTCGCTTCGTGATTCTGTGAAAATAAAGTTAAACATAAGTAAACACTATAATTAGTGGCTTACTTTTATTGTTAAATTTCACGATCATTACTCCATTTTAATTAACCAATAAAATGAAGGTAAAAGAAAAAATTCAACTGAATTTGTAAATCTTAAAATTTATTTTCACCTTATTATTCATATCGTTAGCAAGGGATTGTTGAAAAACCACGCGTTCTTCAGGCCTATAAGCCAGGTGAGATATGATCTACATCAAATTCTCATCTATAATGCTTTGTTAGTATCTCGTCGCCGATTAAATAAAAAGAGAGAGTTAGTGTGAAAGCTGACAACCCTTTTGATCTACTCCTTCCTGCCGCTATGGCCAAAGTTGCCGAAGAAGCAGGTGTCTATAAAGCAACCAAGCATCCGCTGAAAACCTTTTATCTGGCGATTACTGCGGGCGTCTTTATCTCGATTGCTTTTGTTTTTTACATTACCGCAACCACAGGTACAGCGGGCATGCCGTTTGGCATTGCTAAGCTGATTGGCGGTATCTGTTTCTCGCTTGGCTTAATTCTTTGCGTAATTTGTGGCGCTGACCTCTTTACATCGACCGTCCTCATCGTTGTGGCGAAAGCCAGCGGCCGAATCACCTGGGGTCAACTGGCAAAAAACTGGCTTAACGTCTATGTTGGTAACCTGATCGGCGCGCTGCTGTTCGTGTTGCTGATGTGGTTGTCCGGTGAATATATGACAGCCAACGGCGGATGGGGCCTAAACGTCCTGCAAACCGCTGACCACAAAATGCACCATACATTTATCGAAGCCGTCGCTCTCGGTATCCTGGCGAACCTGATGGTCTGCCTGGCAGTCTGGATGAGCTACTCTGGCCGCAGCCTGATGGATAAAGCCATGATTATGGTTTTACCGGTTGCCATGTTCGTCGCCAGCGGTTTTGAGCACAGTATCGCAAACATGTTTATGATCCCGATGGGTATCGTAATACGCAACTTTGCTAGCCCGGAATTCTGGACCGCTATCGGTTCGACTCCGGACAGTTTCTCTCACCTGACCGTGATGCACTTCATCACCGATAACCTGATTCCGGTAACTATCGGGAACATCATCGGCGGCGGCTTGCTGGTTGGGTTGACATACTGGGTCATTTACCTGCGTGGCGGCGACCGTCATTAATTGATGGTTGCTCCAGGCAGTAAATAAAAAGTCCACTTAAGATAGGTAGGTGTTACATGTCCGAACTTAATGAAAAGTTAGCCACAGCCTGGGAAGGTTTTGCGAAAGGTGACTGGCAGAATGAAGTAAACGTACGTGACTTCATCCAGAAAAACTACACTCCGTATGAGGGTGACGAGTCCTTCCTGGCTGGCGCAACTGACGCGACCACAGCACTGTGGGACAACGTTATGGAAGGCGTTAAACTGGAAAACCGCACTCACGCGCCAGTTGACTTTGACACCGCCGTAGCTTCCACCATCACTTCCCACGACGCTGGTTACATCAACAAAGCGCTGGAAAAAATTGTTGGTCTGCAGACTGAAGCTCCGCTGAAGCGTGCGCTTATCCCGTTCGGCGGCATCAAAATGATCGAAGGTTCCTGCAAAGCGTACAACCGCGAGCTGGATCCGACCATCAAAAAAATCTTCACCGAATACCGTAAAACCCACAACCAGGGTGTGTTCGACGTTTATACTCCGGACATCCTGCGCTGCCGTAAATCCGGTGTTCTGACCGGTCTGCCAGACGCATACGGTCGTGGTCGTATCATCGGTGACTACCGTCGTATCGCCGTTTACGGTATCGACTACCTGATGAAAGACAAATTCGCTCAGTTCTCCTCTCTCCAGTCCGATCTGGAAAACGGTGTAAACCTGGAAGCGACTATTCGTCTGCGTGAAGAAATCTCTGAACAGCACCGTGCGCTGGGTCAGATCAAAGAGATGGCTGCTAAATATGGCTACGACATCTCTGGTCCGGCTACCAACGCTCAGGAAGCTATCCAGTGGACTTACTTCGGCTACCTGGCCGCGGTTAAATCCCAGAACGGCGCGGCAATGTCCTTCGGTCGTACTTCCAGCTTCCTGGATATCTACATCGAACGTGACCTGAAAGCAGGCAAAATCACAGAACTTGAAGCTCAGGAAATGATTGACCACCTGGTCATGAAACTGCGTATGGTTCGCTTCCTGCGTACCCCTGAGTATGATGAACTGTTCTCCGGCGACCCGATTTGGGCAACTGAATCCGTCGGTGGTATGGGCGTTGACGGCCGTACCCTGGTCACCAAAAACAGCTTCCGTTTCCTGAACACCCTGTACACCATGGGTCCGTCTCCGGAACCGAACATCACCATCCTGTGGTCTGAAAAACTGCCGCTGGCGTTCAAAAAATTCGCCGCGAAAGTGTCCATCGATACCTCCTCTCTGCAGTACGAGAACGATGACCTGATGCGTCCGGACTTCAACAACGATGACTACGCTATCGCTTGCTGCGTAAGCCCGATGATCGTTGGTAAACAAATGCAGTTCTTCGGTGCGCGTGCAAACCTGGCGAAAACCATGCTGTACGCAATCAACGGCGGCGTTGATGAAAAACTGAAAATGCAGGTTGGCCCGAAATCTGAACCGATGAAAGGCGAATACCTGAACTACGACGAAGTTATCGACCGTATGGATCACTTCATGGATTGGCTGGCTAAACAGTACGTCACCGCGCTGAACGTCATCCACTACATGCACGACAAGTACAGCTACGAAGCTTCTCTGATGGCGCTGCACGACCGTGACGTTATCCGCACCATGGCTTGCGGTATCGCGGGTCTGTCCGTAGCGGCTGACTCCCTGTCTGCTATCAAATATGCGAAAGTTAAACCGATTCGTGACGAAGACGGTCTGGCTATCGACTTCGAAATCGAAGGCGAATACCCGCAGTTTGGTAACAACGACCCGCGCGTTGATGACATGGCGGTTGACCTGGTAGAACGTTTCATGAAGAAAATTCAGAAACTGACTACTTACCGTAACGCTATCCCGACTCAGTCTGTTCTGACCATCACCTCTAACGTGGTTTATGGTAAGAAAACCGGTAACACCCCAGACGGTCGTCGCGCTGGCGCGCCGTTCGGTCCAGGTGCTAACCCGATGCACGGCCGTGACCAGAAAGGTGCTGTTGCCTCTCTGACCTCCGTTGCTAAACTGCCGTTTGCTTACGCTAAAGATGGTATCTCTTACACCTTCTCTATCGTTCCGAACGCACTGGGCAAAGACGACGACGTTCGTAAAACCAACCTGGCAGGCCTGATGGATGGTTACTTCCACCACGAAGCATCTATCGAAGGCGGTCAGCACCTGAACGTTAACGTTATGAACCGCGAAATGCTGCTCGACGCGATGGAAAACCCGGAAAAATATCCGCAGCTGACCATCCGCGTATCTGGCTACGCAGTACGTTTTAACTCCCTGACTAAAGAACAGCAGCAGGACGTTATCACTCGTACCTTCACTCAGTCCATGTAATGGATTTGACTGAAATCGCGATTTAAAAAGCGTACAATAAAGGCTCCACGTCAGTGGGGCCTTTCTTATAAGTGCTCTACGCTCTCCGAGCCTATTTTGCCTGCTAACTTCTATAATCAGGTTAACAAGCAAAATAAACTCAAGACGGCCTGAAATCATGATCGTCACCCTGCCGGACGCAGGGAAGAACTGGAGATAACACTGCAATGTCTGTAACTGGTCGCATTCACTCCTTTGAATCCTGTGGCACCGTTGATGGCCCGGGCATCCGCTTTATTACCTTCTTCCAGGGCTGCCTGATGCGCTGCCTGTACTGCCATAACCGCGATACATGGGACACGCACGGTGGCAAAGAGATCACCGTTGAAGAACTGATGAAAGAAGTGGTCACCTATCGCCACTTTATGAACGCGTCTGGCGGCGGCGTTACCGCGTCCGGCGGCGAGGCCATTCTGCAAGCCGAGTTTGTGCGCGACTGGTTCCGCGCCTGCAAGCAGGAAGGCATTCACACCTGTCTCGACACCAACGGTTTTGTGCGCCGCTACGATCCGGTCATTGATGAACTGCTGGAAGTGACCGATCTGGTGATGCTCGACCTTAAACAGATGAACGACGACATTCACCAGAACCTGGTTGGCGTATCTAACCACCGTACGCTCGAGTTCGCACAGTACCTGTCGAAGAAAGACATCAATGTCTGGATCCGCTACGTGGTTGTGCCAGGTTGGTCCGATGATGACGACTCAGCGCACCGCCTGGGCGAATTTACCCGCGATATGGGCAACGTTGAGAAAATCGAGTTGCTGCCTTACCACGAACTGGGCAAACACAAATGGGTAGCGATGGGCGAAGAGTATAAGCTCGACGGCGTGAAGCCGCCGAAGAAAGAAACCATGGAGCGCGTGAAGGGCATTCTTGAGCAATATGGTCACAAAGTGATGTACTAAATGCCAATAGTTTCCCCGGCGGCGCTAACGCTCGCCGGGATCGCTTCCCTACGACATAAAATATTCCGACAGCTTGTTGGTCACGCTCTCAATCGAGAAAATACGCTTCTGATGCGCTTTCCGGCACTGGCTATAGCGTTCATCCTGTCCCTCCAGCGCACTTAAAATACGATCGGCGACCATCATAGCACCCGCAATTTCAGCAAAGCCAGATTCCCCCTCGCCTTGCAGGGCGACAGCCGCCTGCAGATTCCAGTCCGACAGTCGATTTAACGGCACGAACGATCCCCGAGTCAGCGAGGCAATTTTAATCCCCTGTTCCTTTGCCAACGCCAGCGCCTGCATCATATCAGTCGATGTCTGCTCGGTATGGACAACGATAATTCCCGTCTTCTCGCAGTCGGCCAGCGGCGAGATGGCCGAAGGATAGGAGCGATCGATAAAGTTGGCGCTCTTCCCCATTTGCACCAGCTTCATCTGTAAAAACTGGGCGACCGGTACGGCACTCCCCACCGCATAAATGGCGATATATGTGAGTTGATTCAGCCACGCCGCAACCGACTGCAGCTCAATGCTATCAACGATAGCGTTGCTGTCACGGATACTGGCCATCACTGCGGAAGTTTCATCATCTGGCTCACCTTCTGAACGCGCCGCGCCGCGCTCCAGCGCCAACGCCGTTCTGAAGTCTGAAAACCCTTTAAAGCCAAAGGCCCGACAAAAGCGCGTAATGCTGCCTTCGCTGGTATCAATCGAATCAGCAAGCTCAGAAATCGTGTGTCTCATCACGAAATCAGGATTTTCCGTGATAAAACGCCCTACTTTTTCCAGAATGGGACTTAACCCTGAAGCCTCATTTCTTATGTTTATCAACAAGTTGTTATCTATCTGGCTCATTTTTCGCCTTTTTTGCATGAAATGCAAATTCAGTCACATTCTTCGGTTCGTTTTTCAATAATTATTTTTATCACGAAACATTAAATAAAAATAATTATTTTTATAAACAGGAGAACGTCTCATGAAAGGTCTTATCGTCTGTCGTACCGGTATGGGCAGCTCGTTGATGCTCAAAATAAAAGCCCAAAAAATCATCGATAAAAACGGTTGGGACATCGATCTTGAACACGATGTACTGTCCGGCCTTGCTACATGGCAAGGCATTGATTTTGTTATCACAATGCGCGATCTCACCGATGAAATTGAAGCGGCCGGGTTCCGAGCTATCGGCATCACCGATTTGATGAACAGCGAAGAGATGGAATCCGCGCTCATCAGCGTCATTCAGAACAACTAACCTCTCGGGGGAAATATGGATCTCCTAAAGTTCATTGTATTCGACATTCTGGGCGTAACCCCACTTTTAGTTGGTTTTATTGCACTCATAGGGCTGCTTATCCAACGCAAGCCTATCGAAAAAGTCCTCTCCGGAACCTTTAAAACTATCGTCGGTTTTCTGGTTTTTGCCGGCGGTGCTGGCCTCGCCGTCACCTCTCTGGGTAATTTTCAGACCTTGTTCAGCGATGGGTTCGGTCTGAAAGGCGTCATGCCGCTGGCGGAGGCGCTAACCGGGCTGGCGCAAACCAAATTCGCGATGTGCGTTTCACTCATTATGGTGGTGGGTTTTGGCTGGAACCTGTTTTTTGCCCGTATAACGCCGTTTAAGTACATCTTTCTCACCGGGCAACACAATCTGTATCTCTCCGCCCTGCTTACCGTCACGTTGAAAGCGCTAGGCTATAGCGACATGACGACAATTATCGTCGGTTCGATTCTGCTGGGGCTGGCAGCCTGTCTGTATCCGGCTATTGCCCAGCCGTGGATGCGCAAAATCACAGGCAATGATGAGATCGCCATGGGGCACTATGTCACTCTGGCTTACGCCGCGTCGGGGTGGATAGGCTCAAAGGTCGGCGATCCTAAACAATCAACGGAAAAGCTTAACCTTCCGGGATGGCTCGGGATCTTCAAGGATTACATTGTTTCAGTGTCGATCTCGGTCAGCATTTTTTACTACATTGCCGCGCTGGCTGCGGGTAAAGCCGCGGTCACCGCAGCCGCAGGCGGTATGCACTGGCTGGTTTACCCGCTGTATCAATCGCTCACCTTCACGGCATCGCTATACATTATTATCACCGGCGTCCGGCTGCTGTTGTCTGAAATTGTTCCCGCTTTTCTCGGTATCTCAGAGAAATTCATCCCTAATGCTAAACCCGCGCTGGACTGCCCGGTCGTCTTTCCTTACGCGCCTACCGCCACCGTACTGGGGTTCATTTCATCTTTTGTCGGCGGACTTGTGGTCATGGGATTTCTTGCCCTGCTTGGCCAAACGGTCATTATTCCCGTCGCTATTCCGTACTTCTTTATCGGCGCCACGGCGGCGGTATTTGGGAACGCCTCGGGGGGCTGGAAAGGCGCTATTGCCGGAAGTTTTATCACCGGAATTCTTATCGGCATAGGCCCTGCGCTGATCTATCCCATCATGGAATCCGTCGGGCTGTCGGGCACCAGCTTCCCGGAAACCGATTTTGTCGCCCTGGGGCTGGTTGTGTACTACATCGGCAAAATGCTGCCATAAGAGGGGAATACGATGACTATTGAACAACTGAAGTCGCATGCGCTGAGCGCTCGCCGTGACATTGTAAGCATGATTTATGAATCAGGGATTGGCCATCCGGGAGGCGCCCTCTCCATCATCGATATCCTGACGTGGATCTATGATGAAGAGGTGGATTTTTCTGTCTCGCCGCGGGCCCGCGTGGTGATGAGCAAGGGCCATGCCGTTGCAGCGCAGTATGCCATGCTGTACCAGAAAGGAATTATCAATCGAAGTGAATTTAGCTCGTTCCGCCAGATTAACTCACGCCTGCAGGGCCACCCCAGCATCAAATCGATTCCCGAGGTGGATGCCACCACCGGGTTGTTGGGTCAGGGATTATCCATCGCCTTCGGGATGGCGGCGGCCAAAAAACAGCACGGTGAGAACCAGCGCGTCTTCGCCATTATCGGTGACGGTGAAATGCATGAAGGGCAAATCTGGGAAACGCTGCAGCAGGCGGGGCATATGAAAATGGATAACCTGGTAGCCATTATCGACTACAACGGGTTTTCTTCTCACGACCCGGTTAACGAGGTGATTAACCTCGAACCACTAGCCGATAAGATCCGTCATTTTGGCTGGCACGTCCTTGAATTACAAAACGGTAATGACATGCACCAGGTCGCCGACACGCTGCTACTGTCACGCCATCTTAAAGGCAAACCAGTCGCGATCATCGCCCATACCACGAAAGGCTGCGGCGTAAGCTACATGGAAAATAACGGCGACTGGCATTCTAAAACCCCCACCACTGAACAGTACCAGCAGGCTATGGAGGAGTTGCAATGATGAAAGCACCACGCGATGAAATCGGTCAGGCGCTGATCGCCCTGAAACAAAAAGGCTACCCGATCGTCGCCATTGATAGCGATTTAGCCAGCTCGACACGGACCGACCAGTTTGCCGCCGTCTACCCGGATGCGTTTTTCGAAATGGGGATTGCGGAAGGTTCGGCGATGAGCTTCGCCATCGGTCAGGCGCTGGAAGGCAACATTCCCTTTTACGTTAACTTTGCCATGTTCATCACCGGCACGGCATGGACTCAGCTACGGCAGGCCTGCTACGCCAAAGCCAATATTAAGCTCGTCGGCAGCCACCCCGGCATGGATGATGGACCTGATGGCGCTTCGCATCATGCCCTGGAGGACCTGGCGCTCACCCGGGTTCTACCTGGCCTGACTATCCTGACGCCCGCTGATGCCGAAGAGGTGGCGGAGGCATTTGAGCAAGCGGTAAACATCAACGGGCCGGTCTACATCCGCGTGGCGCGCGAACCGATGCCGGTCCGCGATAAATCTGTCGTTCCACGCGTCAGCGATATTGCCGCCATCGCCAACAGCGGCAGTGACTTTGCGATCGTTTTTGAAGGGACCGTGCTTGAGCAAGCGACTGAAGGCTATGAAAAGCTCCTCGCCAGCGGTAAAAAAGGCAAACTGATCCACGTCGCGACGCTGAAGCCGTTTAACCAGCAGGCATTCTTTACGCTGATTGAAGGCTGCCCGATCATTGCTTCGCTCGAGAATCACACGGTTAACGGTGGACTGGGCGGGCAGATAGCCGAAACGCTGGCTCAGGTGGCCCACCCCGCTCGTCTTACCCGTCTTGGCACGCAGGATACATTTACCGAATCCGGTAACAGCCGGCAGCTAAAAGCCAAATACGGCATATCTGGCGACGCGCTATATCGTGTGCTTAGTTAACCAGGGAATCGGTCGCCCAGCGTATCGGGCGACCCTATCAGCAGGAGTTCGACATGGAGAATGCGCTTTTTACCGCCCGTCAATTCATCGCGCAAAAAATCGATTGGCGTAGCGCCGTTAAGCTCGCCTGTCAACCGCTTGAAGCGCAAGGAGATATCAGTGTTCACTACGCACAAGCCATTATTCGTGCCACCGAGCAGAACGGCCCCTGGTATATCCTTAGCCCCGAGTTTGCGCTACCTCACGCACGCCCGGAAGAAGGCGTATTAAGCCAGAAAAGCCGCCTGTCGCTGCTCTGTTGCGCCGAATCGGTCGCTTTTCCCGGCCATCCGGATGTGCGGCTGATTATCGTGCTGGCTGCGGCAAACGGCGAGCAACATATTCAGACCATTCAGCGTCTGGTCTGCTGGCTGGATGAGGACGATCGTTTAGCGAATCTCACCGCTATCACCAGCCAGCAACAGTTTGCATCGCTGACCGCGAGCTTATAACCGTAAAGGGGGGGCTTTCCCCCCTTTGTTCGCTTTAGCGATTCTTACGCGCCAGCAGCGGGAAAATCAGCCCCAGCCCCACCAGTACAAACGGCGTCGCGACATTTAGCGACAGTTGGAAAGCCCACTCCGGCGTGAAAGCGGTCATTTTCGGGAAAATGCCGGTCAGGCAGGCAAAGGCGGTAAACAGGAAGCACCATACGCCAACGGTCATCGCCAGCGAGCGATTGCGAATAAACACGTACTCGGCGTGATATTTTTTCCCCAGCCGAATCACCGCAATAAACGCCACGAACACCCACAGATAGCGCAGCGGCATGACCACCGAGTTGAGGTTAAGCAGCCACTTGTAGAGGTTGTTCATATCGCCAATGCCCAGCGTCGGCAGCATAATCAGCAGCGCCACCAGCACCAGCGTCAACAGGTAACCATTGACCGGCGTGCCTGACGCATTGGTGCGGCACAGTTTCTGCGGGATATAGCGACTATCGGCATCGCTCAAGAGTACTTTCAGCGGCGCATCGATAGAAAACACCAGCGCGGCAACCTGCCCCAACGTGTTGGCAATGGCGTAAATGACCATCAGGCTATTGCCCATATGATAGTACTCGCCGAGGCGCTGGAAGGCGTAATACTGACCGTTGGCCATCAGGTCATCGGGAATATTGTTAGAGTCAAACATCATCCCCATCGCCAGCGAGCCGAGAATGGCGCACACCGCCACCATCACCGCGAGGAAGATCATCCCACGCGGAAACTCTTTTCCAGGATTACGGGTATTGTTAACGTATGGCGAGATTTTTTCCGCGCCGCCGACGGCAAAGACCAGCATCGAAATAGTGGTGATATAGGTGAAGTCAAAATGCGGAATGAAAGTGCGCCAGGTAATATTGGTGGTGGCGATGGTCACTTCGGTGATGGCCGGTGCGGTCACCGCCATCACCACGTACAGCAGCGACATGACGAACATCGCGATACCGGCGATAGACCCGACCAGCTTCAGCGATTTCATCCCACGCGAGGCCACCCACATAAAGAAGACAAACAGCGCCAGCGTGCAGCCCTGGAGCGCGACAACGCCGTACTCAGTGATCAGCGAGCCGTTGCCCTTAATGGCCCAGCCAAGAGCTATCAGAATCGCCTGCGGCTTCTGCGCCAGATAGGGAATATGCACCACCCAGTAGGTCCAGGCCGCCAGATACGCCAGCCCCGGCCCCATGGTATTTTTAATCCAGGTACTGACCCCACCCTTGCCGTCTTTAAAGGTGGAACCGAGCTGCCCGACGATCAGCGCATACGGCGTGAAGTAAAGGGCGAAGATAAACAGCCAGGAGAAAACAACCACCAGCCCCTGGTTGGCGTAGTTATTGACGACGTTGCCAAAACCCCACACCGTAATGAAAGACATCAGCGCGATGTTGTACCATCGCAGCTGTTTCTCTTGCTCGCTTGCCATAAAATCCGTTCCTTGAATGTTATTATTCGCAAATGCGTTATTTTTCGACGGATGATTATGCGAGCACTAAGCAGAAAAGGATAACGTAACAGTGCAAAACTCCAACATCCCGCACATTTAATAGGGTTAATGGCGTTGAAGTCAGCAGGTTATAGGCTCGCCTGAACCGCCGCGCTACGGTAGCGCGACGTGAGTTCAGTATAGTGCCGATGGTGGGAAGGCGCGTTATCAGGCCGATAACGCGCCGAAAATCAGGCGTGGGCCACCGGGGTCGGATGGTGTCCGGCTTTGCGCAGCAGCATCATGAGATACACAAACGACACCCCGGCAATCATAATAAACAGCAGGTTATCGGAATAGTTTTGCATCAGCATCGCGGTCAGCGTTGGGCCGACCAGGCTGCCGATAGTGTAGCTCAGCAGCAGCGCCTGATTCATTGATACCAATTGATGGTGTTCTACTTTCTCGCAGGCCCAGGCCATCGCGACCGGATAGAGCGTAAAGCCCGCCGCGCCCAGAATAAACAGCGCGGGCGCCATCATCGCCTGGCTCAGCATCCCCATACAGCCAATAATGACCACAAACACCTGAACGCGCAGCACCAGCAAACGACCATAGCGATCCGCCAGCCGTCCAATCGGCCACTGCCCCAGAATACCGGCGCTGACCATCACCGCCATCCAGAAACCGATGCCGGAGTCGCTGACGCCGCGATGGTTAAGGTATAACGGCATCAGCCCGTACAGCGAACCCAGCACGATACCGGAAATAATGCAGCCGTTGACGCCAAGGCGCGCCTGACACAGCTTGAACATCGGCCAGACGCGCGCGCTGTCGTCCTGCTGTTCATCCTTATGATTGAGAATACGAGTAAACAGCAGCGGCAGAATACCGGCCAACACCACGCCGGTCATTAGCGGCAGAATGGTCGCCATGTCCGTCGGCAGCTTGCTGACAATGAGCTGGCCGAGCACGGTGCCAATGTAGTACATCATCATGTAAGCCGCCAGCAGCCGTCCGCGGTTGCGCGAGGTGCCGCTGCACATCAGCGCGCTCTCCACCACCACCCAGATCATCGCGCAGCCGACGCCCGCGACAAAGCGCCAGAACATCCAGCTCCAGAAGCCCACCATAAAGCCCAACCCCACGCAGCCCGCTGCAAAAATCAGCGACGCGATGTAATAGCTGAAGTTGAAGCCCAGACGCTTAATCAGTCGACCAGTCAGCATCGTACCGACCAGGTTGCCGGTAAAATAGGACGAACCGACCATCCCTACCTGCCAGGTTGGCAGATTTTCATGGGCGAGCCAGAGCGGGACGAGCGTGTTTAATACCGCGATCGCCAGCGTCAATAACAGTAAGCCGCAGAGCAGCAACAGCACTGGGCGAGTATAGGTGGACATGGGCTAAAAACCGTGAGGATAGAATGATTTCGAGCGCATCATGCCACCGCCAAAAACATTGTCAATCCACCTGATTTGCCCCAAAACGCGCTTTCTGACGCGACGATTGATGTTTCTTATTCAGCGTGACGGTGCAAACGAATAAGCAAAATGTATTTAATTGTTTTTATTGATAAACGGAGTAAATACGCAGGAAGGGTTCAGTCGAAAAAATTCATGAACAAAAAGTGCCAGGGCGGGATCGCCCCGGCAGATTATTAGCTTAGCTGGCCACCGCCATGCCTACGGTCATATGCAGACCGTAGAACACGCCGCGACCAATCAGCTCTCCGACCAGCACCAGCACAAATGCCAGGCTGAGGAGCGGCAGCGCCGGCTGATAGCCCTTCAACTGCGGAACTATCCAGCACACCAGCGCCAACACAATTGCAGCAACGCGCCACGCCATCAGCGAACCGTAGTCCGGCACCAGCGCAGACGCTTGCTGAATCGAGCTGTGAATCGTGGCCAGTTCAACCCCTTGCATCAGGGAAACCACCACGCTAATCGCCAGCGCCGCGAGGCTCACCGCCGGCAGTAAGCGCAGTGCCCAACCTTCCACTCCAGCCCAACACAGCAGCAGGTAACCCAGCAGGGGGCCGCCGATAAACAGCGTCAGGAAGAAGCTCAGCGGCGTCCAGACGCTATACCAGGTCGGTACGGTATCGATGGTGTTATAGACGCGCACCATCATCCACACGAAGACCACGCCCAGCACCATCGTCACCACCAGCCACAGGCTACGCAGCGCGCAGGAGAGCTTGTTGGTCACGGCCAGCAGCCAGCCGATACCGCCGACGGCGAAGAAAATCGCGCCGCTGGCAATTTCGTTACTCAGTGACGACGCGCCTACGCGGTTCAGCGAGTTAAACGCGCGCATCGGCGAGCCGAGGTGTAGCGTCGAGGCGACAAAACCAATGCCCATCAGCACCCACAGCGCGAACATACTCAGCACCACGCGCTGTTGCTGCTCGCGCGATAGCTGCCCTTTCATCAGCGCCAGCGCCAGAACGATAAAACCGCCGGCCACGCACTGCCCAAAGACCGTGAAGATCATCAGCGGCCATTCATGCCATCCACTTCCCATCTCACACCTCCTTCGGGTTGGCCAGGTAGCCAGTGGTATCGCCGCACGGACGTGCATTGGCGTTAGGTTTAATCACAATGCTCGGCCTGGTGAAGTGCGCCGACGGCAGCGGCGCAACGGCCGCCAGTTGGCCGTGCTTCTGGCGCAGTTCTTCAATCGGCCCAAAGTCCAGCGCGCGCAGCGGGCAGGATTCCACGCAGATTGGTTTTTTGCCTTCCGCTACGCGCTCATGGCAGCCATCGCACTTGGTCATATGACCTTTGGCGGCGTTGTATTGCGGCGCGCCGTACGGACAAGCCATGTGGCAGTAACGGCAGCCGATGCAGACATCTTCGTTAACGACCACAAAGCCGTCTTCGCGTTTGTGCATCGCGCCGCTCGGGCACACTTTGGTACAGGCCGGGTCTTCGCAGTGGTTACAGGCAATCGACAGGTAGTAGGCAAAGACATTCTGGTTCCAGACGCCGTTGTCCTCCTGCCAGTCGCCGCCCGCGTATTCGTAAATACGGCGGAAGCTGACGTCCGGGGTTAAGTCTTTGTAATCTTTACACGCCAGCTCGCAGGTTTTACAACCGGTGCAGCGTGCCGAATCAATAAAAAAGCCATATTGGGTGGTCATCGGTTACTCCTTACACCTTCTCAACCTGGACAAGGTTCGTGTGCGATGGGTTGCCTTTCGCCAGCGGCGACGGGCGTTGAGTGGTCAGCACGTTAATGCAGCCCGCCTGGTCGATACGTTTTGTATCCGGGTCATACCAGGCCCCCTCACCCAGCGCCACGATGCCCGGCATCATGCGTGGAGTCACCTTCGCTTCAATATGCACTTCCCCGCGGTCGTTGAAGATACGCACGCGATCGCCATTGGCAATGCCACGTTTCTTCGCATCCAGCGGGTTGATCCACATCTCCTGACGACAGGCCGCTTTCAGCACGTCGACGTTACCGTAGGTGGAGTGCACGCGCGCCTTATAGTGGAAACCGGTCATCTGCAGCGGGAATTTTTCCGCCAACGGATCGTTGTAGTTTTCAAAGCCCGGAGTATAGATCGGTAACGGATCGATAACATCGCCTTCCGGGAGCTCCCAGGTGGCGGCGATTTTCGCCAGCTCTTCGGAGTAGATCTCGATTTTCCCTGACGGCGTGGTCAGCGGATTCGCCTGCGGATCTTCACGGAACGCTTTGTACGCCACGTGGTGACCTTCAGGATCGCGCTGTTTAAAGATGCCCTGCTTGCGGAAGGTATCGAAATCCGGCAGTTCCGGCACCGCCTGGCGAGAAAGCTCATGCAGATGACGCATCCAGCCTTCCTGCGTGCGGCCTTCGGTGAACTTCTGCTCCACGCCCATCCGCTTCGCCAGCTCGGTGGTCATGTCGTAAATGGTTTTACATTCAAAGCGGGGTTTGATGACCTGATCGGTGAAGATAACGTAGGACATGTTGCCGCAGGAAGCATCCAGCGCGAAGTCCATCTGCTCGGAAGCGGTGCAGTCCGGCAGCAGGATATCGGCATATTTCGCCGATGAAGTCATGTGGCAGTCAATCACCACAATCATTTCGCATTTCTTATCGTCCTGCAGAATTTCATGGGTGCGGTTAATTTCGGAGTGCTGGTTAATCAGACAGTTGCCGGCATAGTTCCAGATCATTTTGATCGGCACGTCCAGCTTGTCCTTACCGCGTACACCGTCGCGCAGCGCGGTCATTTCCGGGCCACGAACGATCGCATCGGTCCACATAAACATGGAGATGCTGGTTTCAACCGGGTTATCGAACGTTGGCATACGTTCGAATGGCACTTCATAGGAACCTTCACGCGCGCCGCTGTTACCACCGTGAATACCGACGTTACCGGTCAAAATCGACAGCATGGAGATCGCGCGGGTGACGATTTCACCGTTGGCGTGACGCTGCGGACCCCAGCCCTGAGAGATATAGGCCGGTTTAGCGCTGGCGATTTCACGCGCCAGTTTCACGATGCGATCGGCCGGAATACCGGTGATCGTCGATGCCCACTCCGGCGTTTTGGCCGTAGCATCGTTACCCTGACCCAGGATATAAGCTTTGTAGTGACCGTTGGCCGGAGCACTTTTCGGCAGCGTTTTCTCGTCATAGCCGACGCAGTATTTATCGAGGAACGGCTGATCGACCAGATTTTCGGTAATCATCACCCACGCCAGCGCCGAAACCAGCGCCGCATCGGTACCCGGACGAATCGGGATCCATTCATCTTCACGCCCGGCGCCGGTATCGGTATAGCGCGGATCGACAATGATCATCCGCGCGTTCGATTTCTGCCGCGCCTGCTCCAGATAGTAGGTCACCCCGCCGCCGCTCATACGCGTTTCGCCGGGGTTGTTACCGAACAGCACCACCAGCTTGCTGTTTTCGATATCGGACGGACTGTTACCGTCGGCCCAACCGCCGTAGGTGTAGTTCAGGCCGGCAGCAATCTGTGCTGAAGAGTAGTCACCATAATGGTTAAGGTAACCGCCGCAGCAGTTCATCAGACGCGCAATCAGGGTTTTTCCCGGCGGCCAGGAACGGGTTAAGGTGCCCCCGAGCGTCCCGGTACCATAGTTGAGATAAATAGATTCGTTGCCGTAATCTTTGATCAGGCGCTTCATATTATCGGCAATGGTATCAAAGGCTTCTTCCCAGCTGATACGCTCGAATTTGCCTTCACCGCGTTTACCGACGCGCTTCATCGGGTATTTGAGACGGTCCGGGTTATAGACGCGACGGCGCATCGAGCGGCCGCGCAGACAGGCACGCACCTGGTGCAAACCGTCGTAGTTATCATCACCGGTATTATCGGTTTCTACGTATTTAATCTCGCCATCGACAACATGCATGCGCAGCGGGCAGCGGCTTCCACAGTTTACCGTACACGCACTCCAGGTAACGTGCTCAGCGGCGGTAGCCGGGGCCAGCGTATCGGCCGCGTTCACGATGCGGCTAAAGGGAAGCGTAAAAGCGCTGCTGGCCATCGCCAGGCCACCTATGGCCGTGGTTTTCATTAAACCACGGCGGCTGACCTCGGCTGCCAGTAAAGCATCGGGGGTTTCAGTTTTCATGGACACTCACTTCGTTGCTTACATTGGAAACAAAGTTCGTTATATGGTTTTGTATATAACGAAATGCTATTATTTTAGTGTTATATGCTGTTGCTACTTCGAAGTGAGTATTAAGGGTTCTGCCAGGAGAGGTATTGTTCAGTATCAATGAGGATATAAAAAAAGCGCCTTTCGGCGCTTTTTCGGATGAAACTATCAGGGAATTAACCGATATATTCCAGACCGTTCATGTAAGGACGCAGTACTTCAGGTACTTCAATACGGCCATCTGCCTGCTGGTAGTTTTCCAGCACCGCAACCAGCGTACGCCCTACCGCCAGGCCAGAGCCGTTGAGGGTATGGACCAGACGGGTTTTCTTATCGGACTTACTGCGGCAACGAGCCTGCATGCGGCGCGCCTGGAAGTCCCAGACGTTCGAGCATGAGGAGATCTCGCGGTAGGTATTCTGCGCCGGAACCCAGACTTCGAGGTCATAGGTTTTGCAGGCGCCGAAGCCCATATCACCGGTGCAGAGGATAATTTTACGGTACGGCAGGCCCAGCAGCTGCAGGACTTTTTCCGCGTGACCGGTCATCTCTTCCAGCGCCGCCATGGAGTCTTCCGGACGCACGATCTGCACCATTTCAACTTTGTCGAACTGGTGCATACGGATCAAACCACGGGTATCACGACCGTAGGAACCCGCTTCAGAGCGGAAGCACGGCGTGTGTGCGGTCATCTTGATCGGCAGATCGTCTTCGTCGATGATCTCGTCGCGAACCAGGTTGGTCAGCGGCACTTCCGCAGTCGGGATCAGCGCGTAGTTGCTGCTGTCGGCTTCTTCTTCCAGCGGACGGGTATGGAACAGGTCGCCGGCAAATTTCGGCAACTGCCCGGTACCGTACAGGGTGTCCTGGTTTACCAGGTACGGCACATAGTTTTCGCTATAGCCGTGCTGTTCGGTGTGCAGGTCCAGCATGAACTGCGACAGCGCGCGGTGCATACGCGCGATCTGACCTTTCATCACAACGAAACGTGAACCGGTCAGCTTAACGGCTGCAGCAAAGTCCAGACCGCTGTGCATTTCGCCCAGCGTGACGTGATCGCGGATTTCGAAATCGAATTCGCGCGGCGTGCCCCAGCGGCTAACTTCAACGTTGTCGTTTTCGTCACGGCCAATTGGCGCGTCGTCATGCGGAATGTTCGGAATGGTCAGCGCGATATCGCGAATCTCTGCCAGCAGAACGTCCAGTTCAGATTTTGCGGCATCAAGTTGTTCGCCAAGCTTGTTCACTTCCAGGCGTAAAGGCTCAATATCTTCCCCGCGTGCTTTCGCCTGGCCGATGGATTTCGATCGCGAGTTACGCTCTGCCTGCAGATTTTCAGTCTCTACCTGCAGTACTTTACGACGCTCTTCGAGAGCGCGAAGTTTATCTACATCCAGCTTAAAGCCCCGGCGTGCCAGTTTTTCTGCGACTGCGTCTGGCTCTGTACGCAGCAGATTGGGATCGAGCATGCTTATCCTATGCTTATCGAATTGAAAGTGGAGTATGCGACCACAGCCCGTGGTCGCAGAGGTACGTTGACAACATTACCGCAACGACTGGGCTAGCGGTAGCGTTTTGTGCGGCTATTTTGATCCTGTTCAGCGAGCCAGGCGAGCTTTTCGCCAATCTTGCCTTCAAGACCCCGATTCGTCGGGTGATAGTAGCGAGTTTGCGCCATTTCGCTGGGGAAATATTCTTCACCGGCGGCGTAAGCGTTAGGTTCGTCGTGAGCGTAGCGATACTCCTGACCATAGCCCATCTCTTTCATCAGCTTCGTCGGCGCATTACGCAAATGAACCGGCACATCGTAATCCGGACGTTCACGGGCGTCGGCCATCGCCGCTTTAAACGCGGTGTAGACCGCGTTGCTTTTCGGCGCGCAGGCAAGATAAACAATGGCCTGCGCAATCGCCCGCTCCCCTTCGGCCGGGCCAACGCGAGTAAAGCAGTCCCAGGCGGAGATAGCCACCTGCATGGCGCGCGGATCGGCGTTGCCCACGTCCTCTGAGGCAATCGCCAGACAACGTCGCGCCACGTATAGCGGGTCGCCGCCGGCGCTGATAATGCGTGCATACCAGTACAGCGCCGCATCCGGCGCGCTGCCGCGAACCGATTTATGCAGCGCGGAAATCAGATCGTAAAAACGGTCGCCTTTGTTATCAAAACGCGCGCTGCGCTCGCCGGCGATTTCAGTCAGCAACTGTGGCTGAAGTACGCGCTTACCCGCGTCATCAAGCTCGGCCATATCGGCCATCATTTCCAGCGTATTGAGCGCCCGACGCGCATCACCATTCACCAGTTCGGCAATGGCGCGGCGGGTTTCATCTGGCAGGATGATATCCTGACCGCCGTAGCCCCGGGCGCTATCTTCCATCGCCTGAGTAAGCACTTGCTCAATATCGTCGGTTGTGAGCGATTTCAGCAGATAGACGCGGGCGCGAGAAAGCAGCGCCGAATTCAACTCGAAGGAGGGGTTTTCGGTGGTCGCACCGATGAAGGTAATGGTGCCGTCTTCGATATGCGGCAGGAAAGCATCCTGCTGGCTTTTATTGAAGCGGTGAACTTCGTCAACGAACAGAATCGTGCGCCGCCCGGCGTTGCGATTCTGCCGCGCTCGCTCGATGGCTTCGCGAATCTCTTTCACCCCGGAGGTGACGGCTGAAATCCGCTCCACGTCGGCGTTGGCATAGCGAGCAATCACTTCCGCCAGCGTGGTCTTGCCGGTGCCCGGCGGCCCCCACAGAATCATCGAATGCAGATGCCCGGCCTCGATGGCACGAGGCAGCGGCTTACCGGCCGCCAGCAGATGCTGTTGGCCGATATACTGCGCTAAGTTTTCTGGCCGCATACGCGCGGCCAGCGGTTGAAATGTGTTATCTGAAAAATCGAGCGACAGGTTGCCCACGCATGCCTCTTACTTACGCTGGTCATCCACCGTCACGCCCTGCGGCGGTGTAAAGGTGAATTTGGACGCGTCCACCGAACCGTTCTGCTGCGATTTCAGCTGATAGCTGCTGCGCTGATCGTCCTGCTCGATGGCGCTGAACTGATGGATAGTGCCATCGCGTCCGACGTTAATGGTAAATTTCTTCAGGTTGCCGTTGCTGCCGCGCGGCGTCAGCACAAAATCATCACCAGTTTGCTGAATATTGTACTGCTGCCAGTCGCTGGCCTGGTTACGGGCAATCAGCATAAACGGCGTGTTGCCGGTGGCATCTTTCAGCCAGGTGGCGGTCGCCTGCTCAACAAACGGGTTATAGAACCACAGGGTTTTGCCGTCGGAAACCAGGATACTTTCATCCGGCTGGGTCATATGCCAGTTAAACAGATTCGGGCGTTTCACCCACAGATCGCCCTGGCCTTCCTGGACCGCGTTGCCGCTACCGTCCGTCACTTTCTGGGTGAAGCTAGCGTGGAAGCTGCTGACTTTGTCAAGTCGGCTTTTCAGGTCACCGGCGGCGTCAGCCCATACGCTGCTGACAACAAAGCTGGAAAGTAATGCACACGTGATCGCTGTCTTTTTCATTGTTATTCCTTAAATAGCCTCATGCTCCCGCCAGGAGAGCTTCTGTCACTCACTCTAAGACCTCATCCCGAGCGGCGACAGAAGAAAATACTGAATTTTGACTTATTTACCCATCTTTGCAATCAGTCGAACGGCGGCGGTGCCAGCACCTCACGGTTGCCGTTATGCCCCTGTTCGCTGACGATCCCCTGCGCTTCCATCTGTTCGATGATACGCGCCGCACGGTTGTAGCCGATGCGGAACTGACGCTGTACGCCAGAAATGGATGCTTTACGTTTCTGGGTCACAAAATTCACCGCCTGGTCAAACAACGGATCCAGCTCTTCGCCCCCCTCGAAGCCACCGCCGCCGCCTTCGCTTTCGCTATCGGAGGTGATGCCGTCGATGTACTGCGGACGACCGCGCGCCTTCCAGTCCTGAACCACCGCATGGACTTCCTGGTCGCGCACAAACGCGCCGTGAACACGTATCGGGGTATTCGAGTTAGGGGCAGCATACAGCATATCCCCCATCCCCAGCAGCGATTCCGCGCCGCCCTGATCGAGGATGGTGCGGGAGTCGATTTTACTGGAAACCGTAAACGCAATACGGGTTGGGATGTTGGCCTTGATAAGGCCGGTAATCACATCCACCGAGGGACGCTGGGTCGCCAGCACCAGGTGGATCCCCGCCGCACGCGCTTTCTGCGCCAGACGCGCAATCAGCTCTTCAACCTTCTTACCCACGGTCATCATCAGGTCGGCGAATTCATCCACCAGCACAACGATGTAAGGCAGTTTTTCCAGCACCGGATGTGTGGCATCCATGCTGTCGCCCGGTTTCCAGTAAGGATCCGGGATCGGGCGGCCCATACGCGCGGCTTCGGCGATCTTATCGTTATAGCCCGCAAGGTTACGTACGCCCAGCGCTGACATCAGCTTGTAGCGGCGTTCCATTTCGTTGACGCTCCAACGCAGGGCGTTGGCGGCATCTTTCATGTCGGTAACCACTTCCGTCAGCAGGTGCGGGATCCCTTCGTAGACCGACAGCTCCAGCATTTTCGGGTCGATCATGATGAATCGCACATCTTCCGGCTGCGCTTTGTACAACATGCTGAGGATCATGGCATTCACGCCGACGGACTTACCAGAGCCGGTGGTACCCGCCACCAGCAGGTGCGGCATCTTGCCGAGATCGGCCACCACGGGCTCACCGGCAATGTCTTTACCCAGCACCACGGTCAGCGGCGACGGGTTATCGCGGAATTTGTCGCAGTCCAGCACTTCACGCAGGTAAACGGTCTGACGTTTCTTATTTGGCAGTTCCAGGCCGACGTACGGTTTGCCTGGAATAACTTCCACCACGCGCACCGCCACGGTCGACAGAGAACGCGCAAGGTCGCGAGAAAGGTTAGAGATTCGCGCGGCCTTCACGCCCGGCGCCAGATTCAGCTCGAAGCGCGTGATAACCGGCCCCGGTGAGTAGTTCACCACGTCAGCTTTGATACGGTAATCCGCCAGACGCGTTTCCACCAGGCGCGCCATCTGCTCCAGCGCGAAGGTATCGACCGGCTCAACTTCCGTTGGCGGCGGCGTTAACAGATCCAGCGACGGCAGCGGCGTGGTCGGTTTTTGCAGCGGGCGATCGTCGCCGTTACGCATCAACAGCGGGTGAATCAGGCTCTCCTGCGGCGGCGTGGCAGGCTGCTGCACGTGCTGTTGCGGCGGCGCATACTGCGGTTGCTGCTGTGGTTGAGCATACTGCGGCTGTTGTGGCTGCTGCTGTGGTTGAGCATACTGCTGCTGCTGTGGCTGGTGATAGCTTTGAGCATGCTGTGGCGGTTGCTGTTGATACTGCTGCGGTGCCTCAGGCTCCGGCATCACGCTTGGGGTAAACAGCGGCGCTTTTGGCGCATCATCAACCAGCGCTTTCATCGGCGAAAATTCGAAATCATCGAGAGAGAACGGATGCGCGCCTTCCGGCTGCTCGCTGGCATAACGCGTCTGCTGAGAGGCGGCAAACTGGCGTGCCAGTTCAGCCTCCGCGGCAGCATCGGCGTCGTTTTCGTCCTCGGCGTAATCCTCAACGTGCGATTCACCGTAGCGCTGCTGCTGAGAGGCGGCGAATTGACGCGCCAGCGCATCTTGTTCCAGGGCATCAGCTTCATCGTCGCTCAGATTAACATCGTCATCATGCTGATAACGCTCAGCTTCGCGAGCGGCACGTTCTTCGGCCATACGCTGCGACGGCAGCTTGATGCCATAGGAGGCCAGTTCGCGACGCGTCGGCACGCGGACACGGTTCGGACGCGGTAATTTCGGGCCAATGCCCTCTTTCACCTGCGGACGCGGACCTTCTGCTGGGCTAAACAGCGGCGCTGACGCTGCTGTGGCAGCGACGGTGCCAGCAGCGGTAGCCGCGTGACGGACGCTGGCCGCAACCGGATCCACAGCGGCTGAAGGTTCAGGCACCGCAACCGACGCCGACGCAGAAGGCTTGGACGAAGCGCGCTGTTCAACCGGCGCTAAAGGTTCAGGGATCGGCTGATACCATGCTGCCAGCTGTTCACGCTCACGCGCGCGTTTTTCTTCCACTTCTTCGAAGTAGTAGAGCGGTGGGCGATGGGCCGGTTTGACCTCTTCTTCAACCACCGGTTCTGGCTCAACTGCTGGCGCAGGCTCGGCCACGTATGGCTGTTCGTAAACAGGTTGTTCAGGCTGAGCATACTGCGGCTGCTCGTAAGCCGGCTGCTGAGGCTGAGCGTACTGCGGCGGCTCGTAAGCA
>NZ_LXEU01000087.1 GCF_001654985.1 Kluyvera georgiana ATCC 51603 | reverse complement strand
CTGCTGAGGCTGGGCATACTGCGGCTGCTCGTAAGCCGGCTGGACTGGCGGCCAGCCTTCTGGCGCAGGCGCGATGGTTGGGTCAACGGTAGCTGGCGTCGGTACGGGCTGCCATTCCACGCTCGGCGTTTCCACAGGCGGAATCGCCTGAGTCGAATCGGCTGCCCATACTGGGGCTGAAGCAACGGCAGCTGCGGCGGCGGCTGGCGCGGTAACCGAGTGGCCATTCAGCAGCGGATCATATTCATCATACTCCGCCGCGCGCGTTGCGCTGGCGCCGGAGAACAGTACATCATCAGGATCGGCCTGGGCTGCATAACGGGCAGTCTCTTCCGGCTCATCCATTCGGCGGCCCGAGAACAGCGCTTCGTCGGTTTTGCGGCCCATCGGGTTTGCGAATTTTTCAGCAATACGCTTACGGCGCGCCAGCGCGCCACGCAGAATGCGGGCGCGGCGAGATTCGCGCGTATTGTTCTGCGCTGCGTCATCTTCGTACTCGTCTTCTTCTTCGTATTCGTCTTCATCGACCCAGGTATCGTCGCGACGGGTACGGTTGCTGGCAAAGGTGAGAATATTGAGGATCCAACTGCCCATTTTCTCAGCGATGCTGACCCAGGACCAGCCGGTAAACAGCGTCAGGCCCGCCGCCCAAATACACAGCAGCGCAATGGTGCCGCCGCTGCTATGGAGCATGGGCTGTAGCGCAGTGCTGAGCAGGCTGCCAATGACGCCGCCGGAAGCAAAGTACCAGATATCATCGGCGTTAATGGCGGCAAGGCCGCAGGAGGTCAGAATCAACGCCAGCACGCCAATCAAGCGCAGCGATACGGCAAAATAATCGATGTAGTCTTCGCTGGCACGGTGTCGCCAGGCGAACCAACAGCCGCCGATGATAATCACCGGAATGGTGTAGGCCATCACGCCGAAAATGAAGAACAGCGTATCGGCTAGCCATGCGCCGGAAGCGCCGCACAAATTGTGGATAGGCTCGTGCCAGGCCGTTTGCGACCAGCTGGGATCGGAAGGATTGAAGCTCAGTAGTGCTGCCATTAGCCAGACGGCAAAAATGGCGCAGAGAAGGAGTAACGCCTCAAGGAGCCGGCGTCCGCTGCTGAGTTTTGTGAGTTTGACTTCTTTGTCTTCTGTATATTCCTGGCTCAAGAAAGGCTCTCCAGGTGCCAAATGCTAAAACGGACAACAGTGTCAGATTGCGCTGACACTGTTGCTGTATGGATTAACAGGAGTGTAATCAAACTACGCTGATTTTGCACCTGTTCCGTTTTAGCGGGTCTTAATTACCAGACGATTACTCTGCTTGACCTCTTCCATCACGACGTAAGTACGGGTGTCGTTAACGCCTGGCAGGCGTAGCAGGGTCTCGCCAAGAAGCTTACGGTAAGCCGACATATCCGGTACGCGGGTTTTCAACAGGTAGTCGAAATCACCGGACACCAGGTGACACTCTTGAATTTCTTCAAGTTTTTGTACAGCGGCGTTAAATTGTTCAAATACGTCCGGCGCACCGCGATTCAGAGTAATCTCAACGAATACCAGCAGCGATGCATCCAGATAATGCGGGTTTAACAGCGCGGTATAGCCCTGAATAAAACCCTGCCGTTCCAGACGACGTACGCGCTCAAGGCACGGGGTCGGAGAAAGTCCTACTCTTTTGGAAAGCTCGACGTTCGAAATACGCCCATCTTTCTGCAGCTCATTAAGGATGTTGCGGTCGATGCGGTCGAGATCTTTGCCAGGGCGTTTTTTACTATCTACCATTATTATTGTCTCTCTGTATTCCTTCCCTACTCCTGTCTTGACTCTGTGCACTTCACTGTTCAGAGCCTTTTCCCGTTTTCAACACGCCGTTGTTGCTGCAACGACGCATATCCCAGGGGTTGCGTATGAGAAGCCCCGGCGCCTTGCGGCCACCCTCCGACATCACGTATGGTGTCTGTCCACACCATACGTAGATTTCAGTGATCCGGGTAAAAATGGTATTTGCGTGCATGAAAATTCACCACACGCGAAACACTGCTTTTCTTCTTCCTTGAATGTTGTCGCAAAAGCACAGGTGATTGTCAAAGCAAAACATCTTTTTTTAGTACAACATGCCAGATATTCATTATCACCCGGGCTTGATTTACATGTAATCGTCTTATAATCCGGCAGCGGACAGTAGAAATAGTTATATTTCTTGATGTTAAAATAAACAATCAATCGGCTCGATCTATTACACATATCGTTAACAAAATCGCTGCGCTCTTTTTTTACGTCTACAAATTCCCTACAATCCCGGACAATGTCTGCCAACAATTATGGGGATCTCATGGGCACGGCCAAACACAGTAAGCTGCTAATCCTTGGTTCTGGACCTGCGGGATACACCGCTGCGGTCTATGCTGCACGCGCAAACCTGCAACCGGTACTGATTACCGGGCTGGAAAAAGGCGGTCAACTGACCACCACCACCGAGGTGGAAAACTGGCCTGGCGATCCGAACGATCTGACCGGTCCGCTGCTGATGGAACGTATGCACGAGCATGCGACCAAATTCGAAACCGAAATTATTTTTGACCACATTCACAGCGTGGATCTGCAAAACCGTCCGTTCCGTCTTACCGGCGACAGCGGTGAATACACCTGCGATGCCTTAATCATCGCGACCGGCGCCTCTGCCCGCTATCTGGGTCTGCCGTCGGAAGAAGCGTTCAAAGGCCGCGGTGTTTCCGCTTGTGCTACCTGCGACGGGTTCTTCTATCGTAATCAGAAAGTGGCGGTCATCGGCGGCGGCAACACCGCAGTAGAAGAAGCGCTGTACCTGTCCAACATTGCCTCAGAGGTACACCTGATTCACCGTCGTGACTCTTTCCGCGCGGAAAAAATTCTCATCAAGCGTCTGATGGATAAAGTGGAAAGCGGCAATATCGTGCTGCACACCAACCGTACGCTGGAAGAAGTGACCGGCGATCAGATGGGCGTGAGCGGTTTGCGCCTGCGTTCAACCGAGAGCGATGATATTGAATCGCTGGACGTCGCAGGTCTGTTTGTGGCGATCGGTCATAGCCCGAATACGGCGATTTTCGACGGCCAGCTGGAGCTGGAGAACGGCTATATCAAAGTGCAGTCCGGTATCCACGGCAACGCCACCCAGACCAGCATCCCTGGCGTGTTCGCAGCGGGCGACGTGATGGACCATATTTACCGTCAGGCAATTACCTCTGCGGGCACCGGCTGTATGGCGGCGCTGGACGCAGAACGCTACCTCGACGGTCTGGCTGACGCCTGCAAATAATCTTTACAAGTCAGTAACAAAAGTAAAAAAGGCGACGATAAGTCGCCTTTATTTTTTCTGCGATGTAACATTGCCGCGCCCATAACTGAAACCATTATCCAGAAGCCACCTGCTAAGCGCCCAATGAATAAAAGTCGCCAACAAGAACTCACCCGCTGGCTCAAACAGCAAAGCGTCCTGTCTCGCCGCTGGTTGATGCTCTCCCGCCTGCTCGGCTTCGCCAGCGGGATATTGATTATTGCTCAGGCGTGGCTGCTGGCCCGCATCCTCCACCATATGATTATGGAGAACATTCCGCGTGAAGCGCTGCTGATGCCGTTTATTCAGCTGGTGCTGGTTTTCGTCCTGCGCGCCTGGGTGGTGTGGCTGCGCGAACGTGTCGGGTTTCATGCCGGGCAACAGATTCGCTTTGAGATTCGCCGTCAGGTGCTCGACCGTCTACAACAGGCCGGCCCGGCGTGGATCCAGGGTAAACCTGCGGGCAGTTGGGCGACGCTGATTCTTGAGCAAGTTGACGACATGCACGACTATTACGCCCGCTACCTGCCGCAGATGGCGCTGGCCGCCTGCGTGCCGCTGCTGATCGTGGTCGCCATTTTCCCCTCGAACTGGGTCGCCGCATTGATACTGCTGGCCACCGCTCCGCTGATCCCGCTGTTTATGGCGCTGGTCGGCATGGGTGCCGCCGATGCCAACCGGCGCAACTTCCTGGCGTTAGCGCGCCTGAGCGGCCACTTCCTTGACCGTCTGCGCGGCATGGATACCTTACGTATTTTTGGTCGCGGCAAAGCCGAGACCGACAACATCCGCGAAGCCTCGCAGGATTTTCGCCAACGCACCATGGAAGTTCTGCGCCTGGCGTTCCTCTCCTCCGGCGTACTGGAGTTTTTCACCTCCCTTTCGATTGCTCTGGTGGCGGTCTATTTCGGCTTCTCGTACCTGGGCGAGCTGAATTTTGGTAGCTACGGCGCGGCGGTGACGCTCTCCTCCGGCTTCCTGGCGCTGATTCTGGCCCCGGAATTTTTCCAACCGTTACGCGATCTGGGCACCTTCTACCACGCCAAGGCTCAGGCGGTAGGCGCTGCCGACAGCCTGAAAACCTTCCTTGAATCGCCGCTGGCGCATCCTGAACGCGGTGAGCAGGTGCTGGAGACCAGCGAGCCGGTTTCACTTTGCGCGAAAGATCTGTTTATCACTTCGCCGGAAGGCAAAATGCTCGTCGGCCCGCTCAACTTCACGCTTAACGCCGGGCAGCGAGCGGTGCTGGTGGGGCAAAGTGGTTCCGGTAAAAGTTCGCTGCTGAACGCGCTGGCCGGTTTCCTCCCCTACAGCGGTTCGCTGAAGGTCAATGGTGTCGAACTCCGTCACCTCCAGCCTGAAAGCTGGCATCGATTGATGAGCTGGGTCGGACAAAATCCACAGCTGCCGGCGGCCACACTGCGTGAGAACGTGCTGCTGGGCAACCCACACGCCGATGAAGAACAGCTGCATCTGGCGCTGGAAAAAGCGTGGGTCAATGAGTTTCTGCCGCAGCTTCCCGACGGCGTCGACACCGCCGTCGGCGAGCAGTCCGCGCGCCTCTCGGTCGGCC
>NZ_LXEU01000086.1 GCF_001654985.1 Kluyvera georgiana ATCC 51603 | reverse complement strand
GGGTCGCGGTCGCCCGCGCCCTGCTCGCCCCCAGCCGTCTGCTGCTGCTCGATGAACCTGCCGCCAGCCTCGATGCCCATAGCGAACAGCGCGTCATGCAGGCGCTGGGCGAGGCCTCAATGCAACAAACGACCTTGATGGTCACCCACCAGTTGGAAGGTATTACCGAGTGGGATGCTATCTGGGTGATGGAAAACGGCCAGATTATCGAGCAAGGTTCGTATTCGCAGCTGGTTGCGGCCAACGGCGTTTTCGCCAGCCTGCTGGCCAATCGTCAGGAGGAGATCTAAATGCGCGCACTGTTGCCTTATCTGGCGCTCTATAAACGCCATAAATGGCTGTTAAGCCTCGGCGTGGTTCTGGCGATTGTGACGCTGCTTGCCAGCATCGGCTTGCTGACGCTTTCCGGCTGGTTCCTCTCCGCCTCGGCGGTCGTCGGGTTTGCTGGCGCTTACAGTTTTAACTACATGCTGCCTGCGGCGGGTGTCCGCGGCGCGGCGATTATCCGTACGGCCGGGCGTTATTTTGAGCGTCTGGTCAGCCACGATGCAACCTTCCGCGTGTTGCAGCATCTGCGCGTCTTCACCTTCAGCAAACTGCTGCCACTGTCGCCTGCCGGGCTAGCCCGTTTCCGCCAGGGCGAACTGCTCAACCGTATGGTGGCCGATGTCGATACCCTGGATCACCTCTATCTACGCGTGATTTCTCCGCTGGTCGGCGCGCTGGTGGTTATCCTGGTCGTTACCGCCGGGTTAAGCCTGCTGGACGTCAACCTGGCCCTGACGCTCGGCGGAATTATGCTCGCCACGCTGCTGATACTGCCGCCGCTGTTTTATCGCGCGGGCAAACCCACGGGCGAGCAGCTTACTACGCTGCGCGGTCAGTATCGCCAGCAGCTCACCGGCTGGCTGCAAGGACAGGCGGAGCTGACCATTTTCAACGCCAGCGATCGCTATCGTAAACAGATGGAGCAGACGGAGCTTAACTGGCACGACGCGCAGCGCCGCCAGTCTGAACTAACCGCGCTGTCTCAGGCGCTGATGCTGCTGATTGGTGCCGCTGCCGTCGTCGCGATGTTGTGGCTTGCCGCCGGCGGCGTGGGCAATATCGCCCAGCCAGGCGCATTGATTGCACTGTTTGTTTTCTGCGCGCTGGCGGCCTTCGAAGCCCTTGCCCCGGTGACCGGCGCGTTCCAGCATCTGGGACAGGTGATTGCGTCGGCGCTGCGCGTGAGCCAGATTATCGAGCAACAGCCGGAAGTCACTTTCCCGCAGCAAGCCAGCGTTCGTCCATCGCAGGTGTCGCTCACGCTGGAGGAGGTCGCCTTTACCTATCCAGAGCAGAGGCAACCCGCGCTGGAAAATCTCTCGCTGCACGTGGCGGCAGGTGAACATATCGCTATCCTCGGGCGCACCGGCTGCGGCAAATCAACGCTCCTGCAACTGCTAACCCGCGCGTGGGATCCGCAGCAGGGCAGCATTTTGCTCAACGACACCGCGCTGAATCAGTTCGATGAGCAGACGCTGCGTCAGGCCATGAGCCTGGTGCCGCAACGGGTGCATCTGTTCAGCGCTACGCTGCGCGACAACCTGCAGCTGGCACGGCCAGATGCTACCGACGAGATGCTTGGCGACGTGCTGCGTCGCACCGGGCTGGAAAAATTGCTGGAAGATACCGGGCTCAACAGCTGGCTTGGCGAAGGCGGCCGCCAACTTTCTGGCGGCGAGTTACGCCGCCTGGGCATTGCCCGTGCGCTCTTGCACGATGCGCCGCTGATGCTGCTGGACGAACCGACTGAAGGGCTGGACGCCGCCACCGAAAGCCAGATTCTTGAACTGCTGGCTGAAGTCATGCGCGAAAAAACGCTGCTGATGGTCACCCACCGCCTGCGTGGACTGGCGCGATTTAATCGGATAATTGTCATGGACAACGGGCAAATTATTGAGCAAGGTAATCATGCAGAACTGCTGGCAAAACAAGGTCGTTACTACCAGTTCAAACAGCGTCTGTAGACTATGATTGAGTTAACTTAGTTTCGTGGGGTTATCGCGACATGCGCCTTGTGCAGCTTTCTCGTCATTCGATTGCTTTTCCCTCCCCGGAGGGCGCATTACGTGAACCCAACGGGCTGCTGGCGCTCGGCGGCGATCTTGGTCCCGCGCGTCTGCTGATGGCCTATCAACGCGGGATCTTCCCGTGGTTTTCGCCCGGAGATCCCATCCTCTGGTGGTCGCCGGATCCCCGCGCCGTGCTGTGGCCCGAGCAGTTCCACCTGAGCCGCAGCATGAAGCGTTTTCATCGCCAGTCACCTTATCGCGTCACGCTCAATTACGCCTTTAGCCAGGTGATCGAGGGCTGCGCGCAGGATCGCCATGAAGGCACCTGGATAACCACCAGCATCAGTCAGGCCTACCATCGCCTGCACGAGCTGGGCCATGCGCATTCCATTGAGGTCTGGCAGGGCGAAACGCTGGTCGGCGGCATGTACGGCGTCGCCATGGGCGAGCTGTTTTGCGGTGAATCTATGTTCAGCCGCGGGGAGAATGCCTCTAAAACGGCGCTGTACGTCTTCTGTGAGGCGTTTAGTCGTGCGGGCGGCAAACTGATTGACTGCCAGGTGTTAAACAGCCATACCGCGTCTCTGGGCGCGATAGAGATACCTCGCCGCGACTACCTTGAATATCTCAATACGCTACGCATGCAGCCTATTGAGGATAAATTCTGGGTTCCGAGGCCGCTCTTTTCACCTGAAGCGTAAATGTTTTCAGCACAATTTCCATCAGGATGATATAATTGCCGACGAGAGTCGCTTCTGCCTTTTGCCCCGCCGCCGTTTGGGAATCATTCGAGTCAGATAACGCCCACGTTTATCCTGCTATTTCCGGCCTGGTTCGCGCCCATCACACGCTGTTCTGGTGTGGTGAAAGGGTAATGCGCAAAAACGACTTTCGCCGATTAAGACGGACAATTCTTTACTTATATGATGAACTTCGGCATTATCTTGCCGGTTCAAATTACGGTAGTGATACCCCAGAGGATTAGATGGCCAAAGAAGACAATATTGAAATGCAGGGTACCGTTCTTGAAACGTTACCTAATACCATGTTCCGCGTAGAACTGGAAAACGGACACGTGGTTACTGCACATATCTCCGGTAAAATGCGCAAAAACTATATCCGCATCCTGACGGGCGACAAAGTGACTGTTGAGCTGACCCCGTACGACCTGAGCAAAGGCCGCATTGTCTTCCGTAGTCGCTAATCACCGCAGATAATGAGCGTCTGGCGCAAAGTTCGCCGAGCGCTATTTGCCGAATATGATGCCCTGCTTATGCGGGGCATTTTTTT
>NZ_LXEU01000085.1 GCF_001654985.1 Kluyvera georgiana ATCC 51603 | reverse complement strand
ATTTTTTTGGCCTTCCGTCATCCGCCTCATAAAATATGAACCTCGGTTTTATGCGCTTTCCGCCAGCTATTACTATCACGCAACCCTTCCGCCGACTCTTCCGCCACCGCACGCAGTTCATCGCTATCAGCCTCATGGCGTAGCTGGTGACCGACATTCTTTACCCACAAAAATTGGTGACCTTTATGCCCGGCCATCAGTTGGCCAGAAAACAAGGCACACGTCAGCAACATCACCGATAACGCTTTTGTCAACATCATCCCACCGTTCGGCTAAATCCTGTCGTTAGCATGCCGCGACTTACGTCGGGTTATTATTCAACAGTTCAAATTTGCGAAAAGGGTATGTCAACGTTGCAGGAGAAACGAGAGACAAAAAAAAACCGAGCCACTATCAGCCCGGTTTTCGTTTTAATGTGAGCGACCGCCGTTAATGTGCCGCTTCCGGTTTGTGCTTCTGCGCGCTGTGGAAGCCGTAGGTCAGCGCGTTTTTCTCGGCGTCCAGCGCCACGGTGACCTGACCGCCGTCCACCAGCGAACCAAACAGCAGTTCGTTAGCCAGCGGTTTTTTCAGGTTGTCCTGAATCACGCGCGCCATCGGACGTGCGCCCATCGCCCGGTCGTAACCCTTCTCGGCCAGCCAGTTGCGGGCCTCCTGGCTCACTTCCAGCGACACGCCTTTCTGATCCAGCTGAACCTGCAGCTCGACGATGAACTTATCCACCACCTGATGGATCACGTCGGTAGACAGATGATCGAACCAGATAATGTTGTCCAGACGGTTACGGAACTCTGGCGTAAAGATCTTTTTGATCTCTTCCATCGCGTCGGTGCTGTTGTCCTGCTGGATAAGACCAATCGATTTACGCTCGGTTTCACGTACGCCGGCGTTGGTGGTCATCACCAGCACCACGTTACGGAAATCGGCTTTACGCCCGTTGTTATCCGTCAGCGTGCCGTTGTCCATCACCTGCAGCAGCAGGTTAAAGACGTCCGGGTGCGCTTTTTCGATTTCATCCAGCAGCAGAACCGCGTGAGGATGCTTAATCACCGCATCGGTCAGCAGGCCGCCCTGGTCAAAACCAACGTATCCCGGAGGCGCACCGATCAGGCGGCTCACCGTGTGGCGTTCCATATATTCGGACATATCGAAACGCAGCAGCTCAATGCCCATCGCCTTCGCCAACTGGACGGTCACTTCCGTTTTACCCACCCCGGTTGGGCCAGCAAACAGGAAGGATCCCACCGGACGATGATCGTGGCCGAGGCCCGCACGGCTCATCTTGATGGCTTCGGTCAGCGCATCGATGGCGTTATCCTGGCCGAATACCAGCATTTTCAGGCGATTACCCAGCGTTTTCAGCGTATCGCGATCGCTCTGGGAGACGCTTTTCTCCGGGATTCGCGCAATGCGCGCGACCACGGATTCAATGTCCGCCACGTTGATCGTTTTCTTACGCTTGCTCACCGGCATCAGGCGAGCGCGGGCGCCAGCCTCATCAATCACGTCAATTGCTTTATCCGGCAGATGACGATCGTTGATGTATTTCACCGCCAGCTCCACCGCCGCGCGCACCGCTTTGGCGGTATAGCGAACGTCGTGGTGCGCTTCGTATTTCGGCTTCAGGCCGTTCAGGATCTGCACGGTCTCTTCTACGGACGGTTCGGTAATATCGATTTTCTGGAAACGACGCGCCAGCGCCCTGTCCTTCTCAAAGATATTGCTGAACTCCTGGTACGTGGTCGAACCCATCACCCGAATCTTGCCGCTGGAGAGCAGCGGCTTAATCAGGTTTGCGGCATCCACCTGCCCACCCGACGCGGCACCCGCACCAATAATGGTGTGGATTTCGTCAATGAACAGAATGCTGTTGGTGTCCTGCTCTAACTGCTTGAGCAGCGCTTTAAAACGTTTTTCGAAATCGCCGCGGTATTTGGTACCCGCCAGCAACGAGCCGATATCCAGCGAATAGATAGTGCAATCGGCCATGATTTCCGGCACGTCACCGCGCACGATGCGCCATGCCAGGCCTTCGGCAATCGCCGTTTTCCCGACGCCGGATTCCCCCACCAGCAGCGGGTTGTTTTTACGACGGCGGCACAGCACCTGAATAGCGCGCTCCAGCTCTTTGTCACGGCCGATCAGCGGGTCAATTCCCCCAACGCGAGCAAGCTGATTAAGATTGGTGGTGAAGTTTTCCATACGTTCCTCCCCGCCTGCTTGCTCTTCATTAGGTTGCTGATTTCCGGAATCGGAAGGCTGGCTTGGCTCGTCTTTACGCGTGCCGTGAGAGATGAAGTTCACCACGTCGAGACGGCTGACTTCATGTTTGCGCAGCAGATAGGCGGCCTGCGACTCCTGCTCGCTGAAAATCGCCACCAGTACGTTGGCGCCGGTAACCTCGCTACGCCCGGAAGACTGGACGTGGAAGACCGCGCGTTGCAGAACACGCTGGAAGCTGAGCGTCGGTTGAGTTTCGCGCTCTTCTTCACTGACCGGCAGAACCGGCGTGGTTTGTTCGATGAAGGCTTCGAGTTCCTGACGCAGCGCCACCAAATCGACCGAGCACGCTTCCAGCGCTTCACGGGCTGATGGGTTGCTGAGCAGCGCCAGCAACATATGCTCCACGGTCATAAACTCGTGACGGTGCTCGCGCGCTCTGGCGAAAGCCATGTTTAAACTGAGTTCCAGTTCTTGATTGAGCATTGGCACCTCCCCCAATTTTCATGCCTGTATCAGGCTTGTTCCAGCGTACACAGCAGCGGATGCTCGTTCTCCCTCGCGTACTGATTCACCATCGCAACTTTGGTTTCGGCGACTTCTGCCGTGAAAACACCACAAATTGCTTTACCCTGATAGTGAACCGTTAGCATCAACTGTGTTGCGCGTTCTACATCATAAGAAAAGAATTTTTGTAACACGTCAATAACAAACTCCATCGGAGTGTAATCATCATTGACCAATATCACTTTATACATTGACGGGGGTTTAAGCCCATCCTGAAGTTTATCTGCCGCAAGCTGGTCGAAATCCAGCCAGTCTCTGGTCTTGCTCATTGTCAGTCATCATCGTCGGTGTCATCAATTGCTGCTGACGAGGCTGCGTCCACGTAAGGATCCGTATTATTGACAGGATTAATGACACATCTCCCGGCCAGCACGTCACCTTTTGTTCCTGTGCATACAGGCTCTTAATTTACTGTAGATCATAGATAACTATCACCTATAGCTGTCATCCGCGAACTCTGTCACATTCCCGTCAATAGCGTTAACTGCTTCAAATTTTGATGCATTTTACCCCTTTAGCCCTCCGCAAACGCTTGACGCACTGTGCGAAATATCTAAATTGTACTGGCGAGAGTTGGTGAGGTTTTGAACAACTCCTGACTCCACCACCGGTTCATTCCATCTACTTATAAACGTATAATAGAGTTACGAAGGATGTCGAAGTATGGAAATGGGTACTGTTAAGTGGTTCAACAATGCCAAAGGGTTCGGTTTTATTTGCCCGGAAGGCGGTGGCGAGGACATCTTCGCCCATTACTCCACCATCCAGATGGATGGGTACAGAACGTTAAAAGCCGGACAAGCCGTCCAGTTTGATGTCCACGAGGGGCCGAAAGGTAATCATGCTAGCGTGATTATCCCCGTGGAAGCAGAAACAGCCGCCTAGTTTACTGCCCCATTGTGTACATCCCGCTGTCAAAATGCCAGTCCTTCTGACTGGCATTTTTTCATTTATTTTTCGCCGTTATTCCCGCGCCAGCGCATCCACCGGATCCAGCCGTGCCGCGTTTCTCGCCGGTAGCCAGCCAAACAGCACGCCGGTGAGGGTCGAGCAGATAAACGCCGTCAACAGCGCCAGCGGTGAAAAACCAATCTCCCAGCCCGGCAGCACCACCTGGAGCAGCAGCGCAATCATCAACGACAGCGTGACGCCCAATGCGCCACCCACCAGGCACACCAGAATCGCCTCGATCAAAAACTGCTGCAGGACGTTGCTGGCCCGCGCGCCGACCGCCATACGAATGCCGATTTCTCGCGTCCGTTCCGTTACCGACACCAGCATGATATTCATCACACCAATACCGCCAACCACCAGCGAGATCACCGCCACCAGCGTTAAGAACAGCTGTAATGTATGTGTGGTGCGTTCTGCCGTTTTCAAGATGCTGTCCATGTTCCAGACAAAGAAATCTTTCTTACCGTGACGCAAACTGAGCAGCCGGGTCAACTGCTGTTCGGCGAAACTGCTGTCGTAGCCCTCTTTCACCCTTACGGTAATTGAGTTCAGCCACGCCTGCCCCATCACCCGTCCGGACATCGTTGAATACGGTAACCAGACGCGCAGAATCTTGCTGCTGCCAAACATCGACTGTTTCTCATCCGCTACGCCAATCACCGTCGCGGGCGTATTACCCACCAGTATCACTTCCCCCACCACGCTGGCCTTATTGGGAAACAGCTGACGGCGCGTATTGCTGTCCAGTACTACCACCTGCGAGCGTTCTGCGGCCTGGACATCATTAAAGGTATTGCCCTCGCTGAAGGTCATACCATAGACGTTGAAGTAGTACTGACCAATACCCTGCACGCTGGCCGCGACGTCGATATTCCCTGCACGGATGCGCAGATTTTTTGACACCGACGGCGTCACCGAGCTGACCCAGGACTGCTTTTCGATCGCCAGCAGATCGTCATACTTCAGCGATTGCTGATACTGCGGATCGTCATCGCCGAAATCTTTCCCCGGATACACATCAATGGTATTGGTGCCAATGGAACGAATATCGGCCAGCACCATCTGTTTGGCCGCATCGCCCACCACCACGATAGACACCACCGAGGCGATGCCGATAATAATCCCCAGCATGGTCAGTAGCGTGCGCATTTTATTCGCCACCATGGCCAGCCAGGCCATCGACAACGCTTCGCGGAAGCTGTTGCTGAACTGCCCCCAGCCGGAGGTGTTCTGCATCACCGGCTGACGCGGCGCGACCGCGGTTTGCCGCGCCGGAGGGTTATGGATAATTTCACCGTCGCGAATCTCAATCACGCGCTCTGCCTGCGCGGCCACCTGCGGGTCGTGGGTAACGATAATAATCGTGTGCCCTTGCTCTTTAAGCTGATGGAGAATCGCCATCACCTCTTCACCGGAGCGGCTATCAAGCGCACCGGTAGGTTCATCGGCGAGGATCACCTGGCCGCCGTTCATCAGCGCACGGGCAATACTCACCCGCTGCTGCTGGCCCCCGGAGAGCTGAGAAGGCGCATAATCGACGCGATCCGCCAGCCCCAGACGCTGCAACAGCTGCTTCGCCCGCGCCAGCCGCGCCTTACGTTCCACGCCCGCGTACACCGCCGGCACTTCCACATTCTGCGCCGCCGTCAGGTGCGACAGCAGGTGATAGCGTTGAAAAATAAAGCCAAAGTGCTCGCGGCGCAGCGCGGCCAGCGCATCGCCGTCCAGCGTCGCCACATCGGTTCCCGCCACGCGGTAGGTGCCGCTGGTCGGCTTATCGAGGCAGCCGAGAATGTTCATCAGCGTCGATTTCCCCGAACCCGAGGCGCCGACTATCGCCACCATCTCACCGGCGTTAATTTGCAGCGAGACACCCTTGAGTACCTCAACGCTACCGTCACCCGACGCGTAGCTGCGCCGAATATCGGTCAGTTCAAGCAGAGCGGTCATTTTACCGCTCCGGCTTTACCTTCTCCGATTATCACTTCATCGCCGGCTTCCAACCCTTTAGCGATCTCTACGTCAGTATCATTGCGCGCACCGATGACCACTTCGCGCGTTTTCACTTCACCGTTGCGCAGTAAACGTACGTTATAGCGATTATCTCCTACGCTATCGCCCAGCGCCGACAGCGGAATGGTCAACACATCATTGACGCCGCCGAGCTGGATATGCACCTGCGCGGTCATCTCCAGACGCAGGACACCGTTAGGGTTCGGCACTTCAAAACGGGCATAGTAGAAGATGGCATCGTTGACTTTTTCCGGCGTCGGCAAAATATCTTTCAGGGTGCCTTCGTAGCGGGTCAGCGGGTCGCCAAGCACCGTAAACCAGGCTTTTTGTCCCGGTTTAAGATGAATGACGTCCGCTTCGGAAACCTGCGCTTTCACCAGCATAGTGCTGAGATCCGCCAGCGTCAGAATGTTGGGTGCCTGCTGGGCAGCAATCACCGTCTGCCCTTGCAGGGTCGTAATTTGTGTCACTTCGCCACGCATCGGGGCCACGATACGCGTGTAGTCGAGATTGGTTTTGGCCGTATCGAGCGAGGCCTGATTGCGTTTAATCTGCGCATCGATGGTCCCTATTTGCGCCTGTTTTACCGCCATATCGGTGGCCGCGGTGTCCAGATCCTGGCGTGACACCACCTGGGTTTTCGCCAGCTGTTGCTGACGGGAAAAGGTGACGCTCGCCAGCTTCCATTCCGCTTCTGCCTGCTTGCGCTGTGCGCGCAATTCCATTAGCGTGGCTTCCACTTCTTTAATCTGGTTCTCCGCCTGTTCCGGGTCAATCACCCCTAGAAGCTGATCTTTTACTACCTTATCGCCGATGTTCACCGACAGGGTTTTCAACTGCCCGCTAACCTGCGCGCCGACGTCAACTTTACGCAACGCATCGAGCTTACCTGTCGCCAGCACGCTCTGTTCAAGCGAGCCTTTACGCACAATCAGCGTCTGGTAATTGGGCAACGGCGCGTTGAGCATTTTCCAGACGGCGATGAGCGCCACGATAAGCACGGCAAGTATCAGCCAGTAGCGTTTTTTAAACTTTCCCTTGATGATCATAAAATCCTGAAATCCCCAAAAATTTCGACAAATTGTGAAGTCAAACTTCAACGCAAGCTAAACAAGTTGAGAAAAGTCTTAGCAAACACCGCTACCCCGCTAATTGATTCTCTCTGGTGATGCTAAAATCGCCATCCATATGTAATTCTGGATAGTAAACCATGTCACAGCTCAGCGAAAATTCATTCGAATCTTCCCGCCAACCTTCCGCACTCGGCCTCTTTTTTAGCCTGTTTAGCGGGCAATGGCGTCCCGGTGAATTCTGGAACCAGCGCAGCTTCCGCCGGAAGTTTATGCTGCGTTCTTTACTGATGCCACGTCTGAGCCGCGAATGGATGAATGAACTGTCGCAATGGTCCCATCTCCATACCCTGCTCACCCGTCAACCGCGCTTGCCGGTGCGCCTGCATCGCCCTTATCTGGCGGTCAACTTTAGCCGCCATCAGGTACTGGATGCGCTGCGTTATCACTATACGCTGCTGTCAGAGGCGATGTCCTCAGAAGAGTTCGCAACCTACCTGAATACACAGGCCCTGCCGCTAGCGCAGATTGAGGGTAAAAATGGCGATACGTATACCCTTGAGCTGACCATGCAGATTAATCTGGATAAAGAAGGCGATAGCACCATTTTGATGCGCAACGCCGACGGCGATGTACTGGCGGAAATGACCTTTACCCTGCTGAATTATCATCATCAACGCACGCTGTTTATCGGTGGCCTGCAGGGCGGTAAACGCACTTTGCCGCATGAGGCTATCCAGAATGCGACGAAATCCTGCCACGGTCTGTTCCCGAAACGCCTGGTGATGGAGGCCATCTGCCGATTAGCCGAACGCCTGCACGTAGAGCAGATCCTCGCCGTCAGTAACGATGTGCACATTTTTCGCGGCGAACGCTACCAGGACAAGAATAAAAAGATTCTTTCTGATTATGACACCTTCTGGGAAGCCGTAAGCGGTGAGCGTGACAATGAAGGGTATTACCATATCCCTGTCGCCATCCCCCGCAAAGATATTGCTGAAATTGCAAGTAAAAAACGCGCGGAATACCGCCGTCGCTACGAGCTAATGGATGCTATTCAGACCCAGATGTCAGGCTTATTCAACCGACCTTAATCTTTTTTTCTACACGCTGCTGATGTAGCGTGTAGATATCAACCAAAAATAAACACTAGCAATGTTAAACGCTTCATCAACAAAGCATAATCTTCACATTCTTTGCATTTGTTGAAATTACGTTGAAGGTTCCGTTGATTAAATAGGCAAAACCTCCAGAAATGAGATTTTTCCTATGTCGAGCATTGCCGATTTTTCTGCTTCTACGCCTCCACAACCTGAATCCAGCTGGCACCTTTTTCGGCTACTGTCGACCGGCACGCTTGCACCCGGTCGCGCGTGGAAAAACCCGGCGTACCGACGTAAGTTCCTGCTGCGTTCGCTCAGTACGCCCAGAATGACCGGCAAGCTACTCGGGACGCTGACCAAGCAGCCGCATCTGATGCAGATCCTTAACGTACAGCCCGGTCTGCCGTGCCGACTGCATCGCCCATGGCTATGCACGCACCTGAACCACCAGCAAACCATTGATGCGCTGTGCTGGCACTATCAGCAACTGCTGACCCTGCTGCCGGAAAGCGTCGCCAGCGGCTATCTTTCCACGCGCGGCGCTCTGCTCGCGACGCTTAATGGTAAAGAAGGACAGCAGTACAGCATTCGTCTGTGTGCTGACGCGATGCTGGATAAAGAAGGCGAGGCGACGCTGACCTTCCACGACGACAGCAACACCGTGCTGGCAGAGCTGACGTTTACCTTGTGCCAGTACAACGGGATGAATACCTTCTTTGTGGGCGGCCTACAGGGAGCGAAAGCCGATGTTCCGCACCAGCTCATTCAAACCGCGACCAAAGCGTGTCACGGTTTGTTCCCAAAACGCTTAGTGGTAGACGCGCTGCTCACGCTGGGCTCGCTGCTCTCCGTTTCACACGTACGCGCCGTCAGCAATGAAACGCACATTTATCGCAGCCTACGCTACCGCCGTAAAAAACGCGGCAAGCTGCATGCCGACTACAACAGTTTCTGGGAGTCGTTGGGGGCACAGGTCGACGAGGAAGGTGATTACGTTTTACCGCTGGCGTTGGCGCGTAAATCAATGGAAGAGATTGCCAGCAAGAAGCGCGCAGAGTACCGCCGTCGCTATACGCTGCTGGACGAGCTCCAGCAGCAAATTAGCGAAATAGTCCAGCGTTAATCCGCTTTCCCGCGCGCCAGCCAGACGACGCGGGAAAACATTTTCTTCAGTAAGGGCGGAACGGCTTCAGTACCGCGCCGCCCAGCTTCCATCGCCACTTCAATCGCCAGATCGGGTTTCGATGAACGGTGTATCGCCTTGGTGATCACCCGGCGCATATTCATCGGGATGTTTTCCGGCAATTGCGCCACGCGGTGATAAACGCTGGAAAACCCCTGCCGGTACATAAAGTGTTCCATATCCGGCGCGGGCAGCGTCGTCAGATGATGATGTTCGGCTTCACGATCGTTGTTCAGCAGGCTGCGCACCGTGGCCGCATATTTTTTTCCTGCCTCATCACCATCGACCAGCACGTGCCACTCTATCCCCATCCGCTGGGCGAATTTGATCAGCGGCTTAAGCCCGGATTGGGCAAACTCAATCACTTTGACCCCTTCAGCATCGAAATGGTGCCCGCACTGGCGCGCCAGCTCGTTGATCACCCAGGTTTCGGTTTCACCTTCCACCAGCAGCCAGCAGCGCGCAAACAGCGACGAAGCGCGATTAAAACGAATGTGGAACGAAATGCGGCGACTGTCTTCGGCGTTCATTCCCTCCGGCCCCAGCCGCCAGGCCGACACGCGGGAAGACTCACGGACCAGGCGGCAGACGTTTTGCATCGGCGTGAGCGACAGTAGCTCACCGGAATTGGTGGTGGCCACACGCTGTAACGGCAGCAAATTCAGCAGATTCCAGGCCACCGACAGCATAATAGGATGCAGCCGCGTTTCCGGGTCCTCCACTAACAGCAGCGGACGCGCGTCTCTATCGAGCTTGACCGACCCCTTCGCCTGCAGCAGCGTCGCGAACATACCCAACAGAATCACCCGATGATTACGCGCACCGGGCTTATCGATCATACGGTTAATCAAATCCAGATAGCGCCAGCTACGCTGCTCGTCGTGCGAGCGACGGCGCATCAGACGTTGGATAGCCGGACCTGAACCCTGTTCAGAGAAATAGTGTTCCAGCAGCTGTCCCATCGCCGCCAGCCCCTGGCGGATCTGGCCATCGCTGAGATTCTGCGGGCTCGTCACCAGCTCGCGGGAGAGATAATCGAGCTGGCGCGCGGTGATCTCCACGTCAGGCACATCCGGCACGGTACCGCTGCGGATCCGGCGCATAAAACGGGCATCACGCAGGCGCAGTACCGGCATCAGGCGAATCAACTCACGCGCCTGACCGTCAATATCGTCAATGTCCAACGCCTGGCCGTCGCTGTCGATAAAACTGCGTAGCGTCAGCACGCTACCGTCGGCGGCCAGCTCACCTTCCAGGCGGTAGAAAATACGTCGAAAACCGTCGTCGCACAGCGTCCAGCAGTCGGAGAGCCCGCGGTAGCGTCGGCCCCGGTAGCGGCCAGGTTCATTTTCGCGAAAGGTCAGTATGATGTGCAGATGGTGCTCGCGCCCCTGCAGGTCGCCGGGCGGAAACCAAAAATCGTTATACACAAAGTGATACAGCTCATCATGCGGCGAGAGCAGTAACGTGAGCGCGTCCAGCAGGCTCGATTTACCCCACGCGTTTTCGCCGATTAAGACGTTATTCTCCTCCAGCATTAACGATAATCGATTAATGCCGCGAAACCCTGCAATTTCGGTGCGCTCAAGAAGCATAACCCCTCCGTAACACGATAGCTGCCATCCCTTCGTTATCGGCAGTATAGCGGCATGCGTCGCACTTGACACCCGGCTGGCACGCCGCCTGCGTACGGAGTGATGCTTTATTAACCGCTGAAAGTAATAAAGTGCGTTCTCTATCACCTTCCACGATTATTCCGAAAATAATGCACTACACTCTACTTCAAAGAATAAATTGCTCAAGGAATAACACCACATTGTTTTGTATCAAAGTTCGGCTATTTATTTAACTGGTGAGGGATGACGTTCGTTTTTAAAATAATGAGGACTATGCCTGCCACCCATTTTGGTAGGGATATATTCAGTCGTCACCCTTTATGACGATAATAATTTTTAATTCGAGGTGGTTATGTTTAGAAAATTGGCTGCAGAGTGCTTTGGCACCTTCTGGCTGGTATTTGGTGGTTGCGGTAGCGCCGTTCTGGCTGCAGCATTCCCGGAATTAGGGATTGGCTTTGCGGGCGTTGCGCTGGCGTTCGGTTTAACCGTTCTCACCATGGCATTTGCCGTTGGCCATATCTCTGGCGGCCATTTTAACCCGGCAGTGACCCTGGGCCTGTGGGCCGGCGGTCGTTTCCCGGCCAAAGAAGTGATTGGCTATATTGTCGCACAGGTTGTCGGCGGGATTATCGCCGCTGCCGTATTGTATTTAATCGCCAGCGGTAAAGCAGGCTTTGACGCGGCGGCCAGCGGTTTCGCCTCCAACGGTTACGGCGAACATTCACCGGGCGGCTATTCAATGCTTTCCGCGATTGTGATTGAAATCGTACTGACCTGCGGCTTCCTGCTGGTGATCCACGGTGCAACAGACAAAAATGCCCCGGCAGGCTTCGCGCCGATCGCCATCGGCCTGGCGCTGACCCTGATTCACCTTATCAGCATCCCGGTGACGAACACCTCCGTTAACCCGGCGCGTAGCACCGCGGTCGCTATTTTCCAGGGCGGCTGGGCGCTTGACCAGCTGTGGCTGTTCTGGGTGATGCCGATCATCGGCGGTATCCTCGGCGGCGTGATTTATCGCACCCTGCTGGAAAAGAAATAAGCCTTCTGTAACCCGGGCATGGCGTGAATGCGCCAACCCGGCAAAGAAAGACCCGGTACAGCCGGGTCTTTCTTTTTTCGCAGCTTTACTCAGTATGCGGTTTTCGGTAGTGTCTGTGCGCGATTTAAATACTACAAGGAAGCGTGTTCGTTATGTTATCGGGACTCCTCATCATTCTGGTGCCGCTGGTTATCGGCTATCTGATTCCCCTTACCCACCGCGGTGCGCTGCAGCTGATCAATCGCCTGCTCAGTTGGATTGTTTATCTGATTCTCTTCTTTATGGGGATCAGCCTGGCATTTCTGGATAATCTGGCGGCGAATCTATTATCCATCTTCCACTATTCTGCTATTAGCATTGTGGTTATTTTACTTTGCAATATTGCGGCACTGCTGTGGCTGGAAAAAGTGTTGCCGTGGGGACATCCGCATCATCAGGAAAAATTACCCTCACGCCTCGCGATGGCGCTGGAATCATTAAAGCTGTGCTTTGTGGTTATTGCCGGTTTTGTTCTCGGACTCAGCGGGCTTTCCTTTTTACAGCACGCCACCGATGCCAGCGAATATACGCTCATTTTCTTGCTGTTCCTCGTCGGTATTCAGTTGAGAAACAGCGGCATGACCCTGCGACAAATTATTCTCAACCGCCGCGGTATGGTGATCGCGTTAGTCGTGGTAGCCAGTTCGATGGTTGCCGGCATCATCAATGCGTTTCTGCTTGGTTTGCCCATTAAAACCGGTCTGGCGATGGCCTCCGGATTTGGCTGGTACTCGCTGTCCGGCATTCTGCTGACCGACGCCTACGGCCCGGTAATCGGTAGCGCCACCTTCTTTAATGACCTGGCGCGCGAACTACTGGCCATTATGCTCATTCCCGGTCTGGTACGCCGCAGTCGCTCCACCGCGCTTGGCCTGTGCGGCGCAACGTCAATGGACTTCACCCTACCGGTCCTCCAGCGCTCCGGCGGCGTGGAAATGGTCCCTCCCGCTATCGTCCACGGTTTTATTCTTAGCCTGCTCGTACCGCTGATGATGGCCTTCTTCACCGCTTAATACCTCCATGGCGGTAGCCTTCGCTGCCGCCAAAATTGCGCTAAATCAACCTCCCTTTAAGTTGCACTAAAAATGCCTTTTCAAGGTTGAGTCTCAGGCTTACCCTTAAACATGTATATTAAATATAACTTTAAAAGGTGTGACCATGTTTTGTGTGCAATGTGAACAAACCATCCGTACTCCGGCAGGGAACGGCTGCTCTTACGCGCAGGGTATGTGCGGTAAAACGGCTGAAACGTCCGATCTACAGGATCTGCTGATTGCGTCTTTGCAAGGTCTGTCCGCATGGGCGGTGAAAGCACGTGAATACGGCATCATCAACCACGACGTTGATAACTTCGCCCCGCGCGCGTTCTTCTCCACCCTGACCAACGTTAACTTCGACTCCCCGCGTATCGTGGGCTACGCCCGTGAAGCGATTGCCCTGCGTGAAGCGCTGAAAGCGCAGTGCATGACCAAAGACGCTAACGCGACCGTCGATAACCCAATGGCCGACCTGCAGCTGGTCAGCGACGATCTGGGCGCTCTGCAAAAACAGGCGGCGGAATTTACGCCGAACAAAGACAAAGCGACGATTGGCGAGAACATTCTTGGCCTGCGCCTGCTGTGCCTGTACGGCTTGAAAGGCGCGGCAGCTTACATGGAACATGCCCACGTTCTCGGCCAGTACGACAACGACATCTACGCTCAGTACCACAAAATTATGGCGTGGCTGGGTACCTGGCCTTCTGATATGAACGCTCTGCTGGAGTGCTCTATGGAAATCGGCCAGATGAACTTCAAAGTGATGAGCATTCTGGACGCCGGTGAAACCACCAAATACGGCCACCCAACCCCGACTCAGGTCAACGTGAAAGCCACTGAAGGTAAGTGCATCCTGATCTCCGGTCACGACCTGAAAGATCTCTACAACCTGCTGGAACAAACCGAAGGCACCGGCGTTAACGTCTATACCCACGGTGAAATGCTGCCAGCGCACGGCTACCCGGAACTGCGTAAGTTCAAACACCTGATCGGTAACTACGGCAGCGGCTGGCAGAATCAGCAGGTTGAGTTCGCTCGCTTCCCTGGCCCAATCGTAATGACTTCTAACTGCATCATCGACCCAACCGTTGGCAGTTACGACGATCGTATCTGGACCCGCAGCATCGTCGGTTGGCCGGGTGTGAGCCACCTGGAAGGCGATGACTTCGGTCCGGTTATCGCCCAGGCCCAGCAGATGGCGGGCTTCCCGTACAGCGAAATTCCGCACCTGATCACCGTAGGTTTCGGTCGTCAGACGCTGCTGGGCGCTGCTGATACGCTGATCGACCTGGTGAGCCGTGAAAAACTGCGTCACATCTTCCTGGTCGGCGGCTGCGACGGCGCGCGCGGCGAACGTAACTACTTCACCGACTTCGCCACCAGCGTACCAGACGATTGCCTGATCCTGACCCTGGCGTGCGGTAAATACCGTTTCAACAAACTGGAGTTCGGCGATATCGAAGGCCTGCCGCGTCTGGTCGATGCCGGTCAGTGTAACGATGCTTACTCTGCCATCATCCTGGCAGTCACGCTGGCAGAGAAACTGGGCTGCGGCGTCAACGACCTGCCGCTGTCTCTGGTGCTCTCCTGGTTCGAACAGAAAGCGATCGTAATTCTGCTGACCCTGCTGTCACTGGGCGTGAAAAACATCGTCACTGGCCCAACGGCGCCTGGTTTCTTCACGCCGGATCTGCTGGCTGTGCTCAACGAGAAATTCGGTCTGCGTTCCGTGACCACCGTTGAAGAAGACATGAAGCAGCTGTTGAGCGCGTAAGGAGTAAAGAATGACAATGCCAACTCATCAGTGCCCATGGCGGATGCAGGTGCATCACATCCACCAGGAAACGCCGGATGTATGGACGATTTCGTTGCTGTGCCACGACTATTATCCGTACCGCGCCGGGCAGTATGCACTGGTCAGCGTACGTAATTCAGCGGAAACGCTGCGCGCTTACACCATTTCGTCTACGCCGGGGGTAAGCGAGTACATTACGCTGACCGTTCGCCGGATTGACGATGGCGCAGGTTCACAGTGGCTGACCCGCGACGTGAAGCGCGGCGACTATATCTGGCTGTCCGATGCCATGGGTGAATTTACCTGTGAGGATAAAGCGGAAGATAAGTTCCTGATGCTGGCTGCCGGTTGCGGCGTGACGCCAATCATGTCAATGCGTCGCTGGTTGGCAAAGTACCGCCCACAGGCCGATGTGCAGGTGATCTTTAACGTGCGTTCGCCGGAAGATGTGATCTTCGCCGACGAATGGCGTCAGTATCCGGTCACCCTGGTGGCGGAAAACAACGCCACCCACGGTTTTGTCTCCGGTCGTCTGAGCACCGAGTTGCTGAAAAGCGTACCGGACCTGGCCTCACGTACCGTGATGACCTGCGGCCCGGCGCCGTATATGGATCTGGTCGAAAAAGAAGTGAAAGCGCTGGGTGTGACGCGCTTCTTTAAAGAGCAGTTCTTTACCCCGGTGGCTGAAGCTGCAACCAGCGGTCTGAAGTTCACCAAACTGCAGCCAGCGAAAGAGTTTTACGCGCCGGTGGGCAGTACGCTACTGGACGCGCTGGAAAGCAATAAAGTACCGGTCGTTGCCGCATGCCGTGCGGGCGTTTGCGGCTGCTGCAAAACCAAAGTGGTTGACGGTAACTACACGGTCAGCAGCACCATGACGCTGACGGATGCGGAAATAGCCGAAGGCTATGTACTGGCTTGTTCCTGCCATCCGCAGGGCGACCTGGTAGTGGCGTAATTCACCCACTACGGCAAAAAGGCTACCCTGTAAAACGGGTGGCCTTTTTTAATGGGCATGCATAAAGATAAACGGCTGCCGATTGTCACCACGTATTGTTTTTATCATCAATCCATATCCTCGCAAAATCTGGCCAGCACTGCGGATGGCAATGAATCCCCTTCACTGATTCTGGATACCGCAACGTGTACTGCTTTTGATACAGAGGAACGACCAAATGAGGCTTTGTTGAATAAATCGAACTTTTGCTGAGTTGAAGGATCAGAGCTCCATAATCCTGATAATGCAGGCAGTTCCGTGGCAAAGCAGAAGTTCAGAATCACCAACTGGTGCAACTATAACAAGGCCCTGATTAATCGTGGTTCCATCACTTTCTGGCTGGATGATGAGGCGATTCAGGCCTGGTATGAGTCAGCAAAGCCCGCATCGCGCGGACGGCCTCAGCGCTATTCAGACCTTGCTATCACTACCGTTCTGGTCATTAAACGCGTATTCCGGCTGACCCTGCGAGCCGCTCAGGGCTTTATTGATTCCATTTTTTCCCTGATGGGTGTCCCACTGCGTTGCCCGGACTACAGCAGTGCCAGCAAACGGGCAAGGTCGGTGAATGTCAGTTTTAAAGCGTCCACCCGGGGTGAAATCGCGCATCTGGTGATTGATTCCACCGGGCTGAAGGTCTTCGGTGAAGGTGAGTGGAAAGTCAAAAAACACGGCAAAGAACGTCGTCGCATCTGGCGAAAGCTGCATCTTGCTGTAGATGCAAAAACACATGAAATTATTTGTGCGGACCTGTCACTGAACAATGTAACGGACTCAGAGGCATTCCCGGGTCTTATCCGGCAGACTCACAGAAAAATCAGAGCAGCAGCGGCGGACGGTGCTTACGACACCCGGCTCTGTCACGATGAACTGCGACGCAAAAAAATTAGCGCGCTTATTCCTCCCCGCAAATGTGCGGGCTACTGGCCCGTTGAGTACACAGACCGCAACCGTGCTGTTGCGAATCAGCGACTGAGCGGGAGCAATGCACGGTGGAAGTGGACAACAGATTATAACCGTCGCTCGATAGCGGAAACGGCGATGTATCGGATAAAACAGCTGTTGGGTGGTTCACTGACGCTGCGTGATTATGATGGTCAGGTGGCGGAGGCTATGGCCATGGTACGGGCACTGAACAAAATGACGAAGGCAGGCATACCAGAAAGCGTGCGCATTGCCTGAAAACACAACCAGCTACAGGGACACTCGCCCCGAATCTGATTTATTCAACAACGCCTATTTTCTTGCGAAACAATTTATCAATCCGCGACACACCCCGTCAATCTTATAAATATCGATTAAAACAGTTACCGACAGGCTGGCCGGGGTCAACATCAGCGGGCTGTCAATCGCCTGTGATCCGGTCTTTTCCAGCGAAACGATGAGTCTCATCTAAACTTATCACTGGGCACACCGTTCAACTGACAGGTGTGTAAGCAGCGTGGAATGCATATCGCCAAAATCAATTTATTGACCACAATAACTTTTGCAAGGCTACTCAAGCTCCCCGTCCCGTCTGCGAACGATTAACAAGGACCTGTCATGAAAAAAGTGGCCATCGTCGGCGTCGGCCCTACCGGTATATACACTTTCCACGCCCTGGTTGAGCGGGGAGAACCGCTGGCCATCTTGCTCTACGAGCAGGCTGAGCACGCAGGCGTTGGTATGCCCTATAGCGGCGAAAACAGCACGGAATCTATGCTGGCCAACATCGCCAGTATTGAGATCCCGCCCATTTATATTACCTATCTGACATGGTTACAAAACCAGAGCGATGAATACCTGGCGCAATTTAATATCGAACGTATGACGCTGCATGAGCGCCAGTTTTTACCACGCGTGCTCCTTGGCGACTATTATCGCGATCGTCTTTTTGCCATCATCGACAAAGCGCGCTCTTTTGGCTTCGACATCACCCTTAACGAATCCAGTCAAGTCACCGACCTGAGTGCAAATCCACACGGGGTTGCTCTGTGGATCAACCACACGGAACGTCCGGTCGACGTTGATTTTGCCGTCATAGCCACGGGCCATCAGTGGCCTGAGGATGATGACTCTCCTCGCGATTTTTTCCCCAGCCCATGGTCCGGCCTGATGGAAGCCAAAATTGACGCCTGCCGCGTGGGGATTCTGGGCACCTCATTAAGCGCAATTGATGCTGCGGTTGCGGTCGTCAGCCAGCATGGTTTCTTCACCACCGATAGGGACAATGTGCCGCAGTTTATACGTCATCCCGGCAGCCAAAACCTGAAAATCACCCTAATGTCGCGCACCGGAATACTGCCGGAAGCCGATTTTTACTGCCCTCTTCCCTATGAACCCCTCAATATCGCCACCGAAGAGGCGATTGTGCATGTCATAGCATCGGGCACTGATGGGCTATTAGATCGCATCTTTCAGTTGATTGTGAAGCAGTTACAGGACTCAGCCCCAAACTGGAGTCAGCAGATTGGCCTGGAAAATCTCACCGCCGATACCTTTTCCGCCGCCTACTTTGCCGACAGAATACGCCATGACCCATTTGACTGGGCAAAGCTCAATCTGCTGGAAGTCGAACGTAACAAGCAACAGCAGCACACCGTGGCTTGGCGCTACACCCTGCTACGTCTGCATGAGATCATCGAAGAGGTTGTGCCTCATCTGGACGAGCGTGACAAGGAACGCTTCAAGCGTGGGCTGGCGCGCGTGTTTATCGATAACTATGCAGCAATTCCCTCTGAGTCGATCCGTCGTCTGCTGGCCCTGCACGAGGCCGGGCTAATCGCAATACTGGCGCTGGGCGCGGATTATGAACGACAGAACGAAGGCGACACGACGGTTATTTACCACAATAATCAACGCAGCGAATTTGATGTCTTCATCGATGCAAGAGGACAAAAACCGTTAAAGAGCAAAGATATTCCCTTCCCGACACTACGCACTCAACTGCTGGCCTGCGGTGATGATATTCCGGATATCGGTGACGATTACACGCTGCTGGCGCCGGATAACGCCCGTGGACGGATCGCTTTTGGCGGCCTGCCGTGGCTAATGCACGATCGTCCTTTTATTCAGGGGCTGGTGGCCAGCGCCGAGATTGGCGCAGCGATGAGCAACGCGTTAATTCAACACGCGGTGAAACGCAGGAAAAAACGGTGGTTTAGCGACGACAGAGACTAACGCTCTTTTTAGAGAGAGGCGAGTGAGCTCGCCTCTGGGATATATCGTCAAATAGTCACTACTGCCAGGTCGATTTGCTACCCAGCGCAAATTTCCCCGCCCCCAGAAACGCGATCGCGAACCCCGCAACAAAGAAATAGACCAGGCTCTCAATCGCCCATGCCCCGGTTTTATCCAGCGCGGCGGTTTTATCGAGCCCCACCATCAACCAGGCCACGACCATGGTAAAGGCCAACACTAACGCCGCCGGGCGCGTCAGCACGCCAAGAATGAGCAAGATGGGTGCGACCACTTCACCCACCAGCACGCCATAGGCGATAAAGCCCGGCAGACCTTTCGCCACCAGCATGGCGCTAATGCCGTCAACACCGTCAAACAGCTTATGCAGCCCATGAAACAGCATCAGCCCGCCCACGGCCAAACGCAGTAACAGCTTGCCAAAATCATCGCACGACAGCGTGCGGTTCAATGAATTTAATATGGTTGTCATCATTTATATTTTTCCTGTTTTATCCCTGTTGAACACTACGTTACTGCTTCTCATTTACAAAATATACCCGCTGAAAATAAGGGGATTTTCCCAGCGAAACGACAGGATTCATCTAAACTTGTAACCGGTATCACACTTCAGGAGATGGAAAACCAATGAAACAAACCGTAGCCAACTACATTGCTAAAACGCTCGAACAGGCTGGCGTGAAACGAATCTGGGGCGTTACGGGCGATTCGCTCAACGGCCTGAGCGATAGTCTTAACCGTATGGGCACCATTGCGTGGATGCCGACGCGACACGAAGAGGTTGCCGCCTTCGCGGCAGGCGCCGAAGCACAACTAACCGGCGAACTCGCGGTCTGTGCCGGGTCGTGTGGGCCGGGAAACCTGCACCTCATCAACGGCCTTTTTGATTGTCACCGTAATCACGTGCCCGTCCTCGCTATTGCGGCGCATATTCCGTCGAGTGAAATCGGTAGCGGCTACTTTCAGGAGACGCATCCGCAGGAGCTGTTCCGTGAATGCAGCCACTACTGTGAGCTGGTCTCCACCCCCGAGCAGATCCCGCAAGTACTGGCCATTGCGATGCGTAAAGCGGTGCTTAACCGCGGCGTATCGGTGGTGGTACTACCGGGCGACGTGGCGCTGAAGGCCGCGCCGGAAAACGCCAGCAGCCACTGGTATCCGGCCCCGCACCCAATAGTCACGCCGCCGCAGAGCGAACTGGAAAAACTGGCCGACACGCTGAAATCCTCACGCAACATCACCCTGCTGTGCGGCAGCGGCTGCGCCGGGGCACATGACGAGTTGACCGCGTTTGCTGAAAAACTCAAGTCCCCCATCGTCCACGCACTGCGCGGTAAAGAGCACGTCGAGTACGATAACCCTTACGATGTCGGTATGACCGGGCTCATTGGCTTCTCCTCCGGTTTCCACGCCATGATGAACGCCGATACGCTAATTCTGCTGGGCACCCAGTTCCCGTATCGCCCGTTCTACCCCAGCGAAAGCACCATCATTCAGATAGATATCAACCCCGCCAGCATCGGCGCGCACAGTAAAGTCGATATGGCGCTGGTTGGCGATATCAAAGCCACCTTGGCCGCCCTGCTGCCGCTGCTGGAAGAGAAAAGCGATCGCCGTTTTCTCGACAAAGCGCTGGAGCACTATCGCGACGCGCGTAAAGGGCTGGACGATCTGGCCAAACCCAGCGACAAAGTCATTCACCCGCAGTATCTGGCGCAGCAGATTAGCCGCTTTGCCGACGACGACGCCATCTTCACCTGCGATGTGGGCACGCCAACGGTGTGGGCCGCTCGCTACCTACAGATGAACGGTAAGCGCCGTCTGCTCGGTTCTTTCAACCACGGCTCAATGGCCAACGCCATGCCGCAGGCGCTGGGCGCGCAGGCGACAGAACCGGGACGCCAGGTTGTCGCGATGTGCGGCGATGGCGGCTTTAGCATGCTGATGGGCGATTTCCTGTCGGTGGTGCAGATGAAGCTGCCGGTCAAAATCGTGGTCTTTAATAACAGCGTGTTGGGCTTTGTGGCGATGGAGATGAAGGCCGGGGGCTACCTGACCGATGGCACCGAGCTGCACGACACCAACTTCGCGCGCATTGCCGAGGCCTGCGGCATCACCGGCATTCGCGTCGAGAAAGCCGCCGACGTCGATGACGCCTTACAACGTGCCTTCAGCATCGACGGTCCGGTACTGGTCGACGTGGTCGTGGCCAAAGAGGAGCTGGCGATTCCGCCACAGGTTAAACTCGAGCAGGCCAAAGGTTTCAGCCTGTATATGCTGCGCGCCATCATCAGCGGACGTGGCGATGAAGTGATCGAACTGGCGAAAACCAACTGGCTCAGGTAAAAATGGTGGCATTCTTCCGAGTTTAAAAAGGAAATGCCGTGATTGATTTACGCAGTGATACCGTAACCCGCCCGACGCGCGCCATGCTCGAAACGATGATGGCCGCGCCGGTCGGTGATGACGTCTATGGTGACGATCCTACCGTTAACGCCCTTCAGCAGTACGCTGCGGAACTGGCGGGCAAAGAGGCTGCGCTGTTCCTGCCCACTGGCACCCAGGCCAACCTGGTGGCGCTGCTGAGCCACTGCGAACGCGGCGAGGAGTACATCGTTGGCCAGGGCGCGCATAACTATCTGTATGAAGCGGGCGGCGCGGCGGTGCTGGGCAGCATTCAGCCGCAGCCGATTGACGCCGCCAGCGACGGTACGCTGCCGCTGGATAAAGTGGCGGCAAAAATCAAAGCCGACGATATCCACTTCGCGCGCACCAAACTTCTGAGCATTGAAAATACCCACAACGGCAAGGTACTACCGCGCGAATATCTAAAATCGGCGTGGGAATTTACCCGCGAACGCGGTCTGGCGCTCCACGTCGACGGCGCGCGCATCTTCAACGCGCTGGTTAGCTACGGCTGCGAGCTAAAAGATATCGCCCAATACTGCGACTCGTTCACCATCTGTCTGTCCAAAGGGCTGGGCACGCCGGTCGGCTCGCTGCTGGTCGGGAATTATGATTACATCAAACGCGCCAACCGCTGGCGGAAGATGACCGGCGGCGGTATGCGCCAGGCCGGTATTCTGGCGGCGGCCGGGCTGTATGCACTGCAAAACAACGTCGCGCGTCTGCAGGACGATCACGACAACGCCGCCTGGCTTGCCGCTGCGCTGCGTGAGATTGGCGCCGACGTCATGCGTCACGACACCAATATGCTGTTCGTGCGCGTGGGCGAAGAAAATGCTGCCGCGCTGGGTGAGTTTATGCAGGCGCGCGGCGTGCTGATGAACGCCTCGCCCATCGTGCGGCTGGTCACGCATCTGGACGTCAATCGTCAACAGCTCACGGAAGTGGTTGCCCACTGGAAAGCCTTTTTAGCACGATAAGGAGTTCGGCGTGTCACAGACTATTTTGGTTTTTGGGGCCAGCGGCTATATTGGCCAGCATCTGGTCACTGAATTAAGCCTGCGCGGCTATACCGTACGGGCGGTGGCACGTCGCATTGAACGACTCCAGAAGCTACAGCTTGCCGGGGTGACTTGCTATTCCGTTGACCTGGAAAAAAACGGGGATATTGCCCGGCTGTTGAACGGCGTGGATACCGTTTACTACCTCGTTCACGGCATGGGTGAAAGCCAGGATTTTATCCGCCATGAACGTCGGGTGGCGGAAAACGTCCGCGACGCGCTGCGGATTACCCCCGTTAAGCAGGTGATTTTTCTCAGCTCGCTACAAGCGCCAGAGCACCAGCAGTCGCCGCACCTGCGCGCCCGGCAGCTGACCGGCAATATCCTGCGCGACGCGGGCGTGCCGGTCAGCGAGCTGCGCGCCGGGATTATCGTTGGCGCGGGTTCCGCCGCCTTCGAAGTGATGCGCGATATGGTCTACAACCTGCCGGTGCTGACGCCGCCGCGCTGGGTCCGTTCGCGCACCACGCCGATTGCGCTGGAGAATTTGCTGGTTTACCTGGTCGAACTGCTCAACCACCCGTCCGCAGAACACCGCGTGTTTGAAGCCGCCGGGCCGGAAGAGCTGACCTATCAGCAGCAGTTCGAACATTTTATGGCGGTCAGCGGCCGTCATCGCCCGCTCATTCCCATCCCCTTCCCCACGAGCTGGATCTCGGTCTGGTTCCTGAACGTGATCACCTCAGTTCCGCCGACGATCGCCAAGGCGCTGATCCAGGGATTAAAACACGATCTGCTGGCCGACGATCGCGCGCTGCGCACGCTGATCCCGCAAACCTTAATCCCCTTCGATGAAGCGGTACGCCGCACGCTGGAGGAAGAGAAAAAGCTGGCCAACTCCAGCGACTGGGGCTATGACGCGCAGGCCTTCGCCCGCTGGCGTCCGGAGTACGGTTTCTTTGCCAAGCAGGCTGGTTTCACCGTCAGCACCCAGGCAAGCCTGACGGCGCTGTGGGAAGTGGTTAACCAGCTCGGCGGCAAGGAGGGCTATTTCTTTGGCAACGCGCTGTGGAAAACCCGCGCGGCGATGGATCTATTGGTCGGGCACAGGCTCGCCAAAGGCCGCCCCGCGCACCCGCTGCTCCAGCCCGGCGACATGGTCGACAGCTGGAAGGTGATTATCGTTGAACCCGAAAAAGCGCTGACGCTGCTGTTTGGCATGAAAGCGCCGGGGCTGGGGCGTCTTAGCTTTACGCTGGTCGATAAAGGCACCCATCGCGAACTTGACGTGCGCGCCTGGTGGCATCCGCACGGTATGCCAGGATTAATCTACTGGCTGCTGATGATTCCAGCACATCTGTTCATCTTTCGCGGAATGGCGCGGCGTATTGCCCGCCTGGCAGAAGAAGTCACAGGAAAAAGTGCGCAATAACCCTTTTTCGTCTTAGTTTCCCATTGCATACAAGTGAAATAAACGGAAGAATGCGCACGAAACTCTTTTTTAACACTGTGGATGATTATGAAGGTACTGGTCACCGGCGCCACGAGCGGATTAGGCAGAAACGCAGTTGAGTATCTGCGCCGCAAGGGCATTAGCGTCAGAGCGAGCGGTCGCAATGAAGCGATGGGCAAACTGCTGGAAAAAATGGGTGCCGAGTTCGTCCATGCCGACCTGACCGAACTGGTCTCCTCTCAGGCCAAAGTGATGCTGGCCGGCGTTGACACGCTGTGGCACTGTTCCAGCTTTACTTCACCGTGGGGCACCCAGGCCGCCTTCGACCTCGCCAACGTCCGTGCCACCCGCCGCCTCGGCGAATGGGCCGTCGCCTGGGGGGTGCGCAACTTTATCCATATTTCTTCGCCGTCACTCTACTTTGACTATCACCACCATCGGGATATCAAAGAAGATTTCCGCCCGCACCGTTTTGCCAACGAGTTCGCCCGCAGTAAAGCCGCCAGCGAAGAGGTGATCCAGCTGCTGGCGCAGGCCAACCCGAACACGCGCTTTACTATTCTGCGCCCACAGAGCGTGTTTGGCCCGCACGATAAGGTGTTTATCCCGCGCCTCGCGCAGATGATGCACCATTACGGCAGCGTGCTGCTGCCGCGCGGCGGCCACGCGATGGTTGACATGACCTACTACGAAAACGCCGCCCACGCTATGTGGCTCGCCAGCCAACCGCGCTGTGACGGCCAGCCTTCCGGCCGTGCTTACAACATCACCAACGGCGAGCCGCGCACGCTGCGAAGCATCGTTGAGCGGCTAATCGACGAGCTGGACATTGCTTGCCGCATTCGTTCCGTGCCTTATCCGATGCTGGATATGATTGCGCGCAGCATGGAACGCTTTGGCGATAAAAAAGCCAAAGAGCCGTCGCTGACCCACTACGGTGTGTCGAAGCTGAACTTCGACTTTACCCTGGATATCAGCCGCGCCCGCGAAGAGCTGGGCTACGAGCCGATTGTGTCGCTGGACGACGGCATCGTGCGTACCGCCGCCTGGCTGGAAGATCACGGCAAGCTGCATCGCTAGGGCTTAGCCCTGGCCATATTTCTCCAGCAACGCCTCGGCAATCGCCAGACTCTCCATATCCGCGACGCCGTCATAGCGCGTCGGGCGGAAGTGCATCTGGAAGGCCGCAATCACCCGCATCTGCTGGAGCCGCGTCATATTCGGTTTGACCTCATAGCCATAGCGCGCCAGCAAATCCAGCAGGGTATACGAGGCAATCGGCGCATTCGGCGAGCGACCGTTCAGATAGAAGGCCACGCGGCTGGCATCCGGCCACGCGCCGATCCCCTGTTGCGCCAGCGACTGCCATGGGAATAACGGACCGGGATCGTCCTTACGCTGCGGCGCGATATCCGAATGCGCGACCACGTTTTGCGGTTCGATGCTGTAGCGTTTGATAATGTCCTTCGCCAACGGCACCAGCGCCTGGATTTGCGCCGGTTCAAACGGCGTGAAGAACTTCGTCCCCTCCGACTTCTGCCAGCCACGGTTTTCCAGCTCAATACCGATAGAGGTATCGTTAATACGGGTTGCCCCGCGCCAGAAACTCGCGCCCGCATGCCACGCCAGCTCGGACTCCGGCACCAGCTGCCAGATTCGCGGTTTGCCGCGTACCAACGGCGGTACCGCAGGAATCAGGTAATGGACGCTGACATCCTTGCCGGTCAGCGCAGTGAGCGAGACGTCAAAATCGTCCGCCGTGTAGTGGATGACCAGCATTTTAATGCGCGGATACGCCGCCGGGGCCGAACGGCTGGTATCGAGTACATAGTCAGGTTTCTCGATAACCGCTTTTTTCTCTTCTTTACTCGCACACCCCGCCAGCAGCACCGCCAGCATCACGATCGTCAGAAAACGTTTCATCTGCGCGTTTTGACCGCCGTACCGCTCACGCTGACCATCAGCATACTGCTGTCTTTACCCACGGTTTCATAATCAATATCAATGCCCACAACCGCATCGGCACCCAGCGCCGCGGCTTGCTCGCCCAGCTCTTTAAAAGCAATTTCGCGCGCTTTGCGCAGCTCTTTTTCGTATGCCCCCGAGCGACCGCCGACGATGTCGCGGATACCGGCGAAGAAATCGCGAAAAATGTTGGCGCCTAAAATCGCCTCTCCGGTGACCACGCCGCAGTATTCGACGATCGTTTGCCCTTCAAGGGTGGGGGTAGTTGAAAATTGCATGGACAGCTCCTTCGTTAACGTTCAATGCCTTAGCTCTCAGCGCTAAACGCATTATCGGACCGATACGCTATGCTTGAAAAGGGATTACTTCATTATCGTATACGTAAATCGCGCCCGCTGCATGGCGGCGGTTGATACGCCCGTCGACGGCGTAGAAGCGACTAATGTTGAGACAGCTAACAAGGAATCACTATGCGTTACACCAACCTTGCACTTATTCTTCCCGCCGCGCTGCTGCTGAGCGCCTGCACCACCGTAACACCAGCCTACAAAGATACCGGCACGCGCGTCGGGCAATGTGTAGAAGGCGGTCCGGATACCGTGGCACAAAAATTTTACGACGACCAGATCCAGCGCCGGACCAGCGATATTAACGCCCTGCGCCCTTACCTCAGCGACGGCCTGGCCAAACTGCTGAACGAGAGCAGCCAGGATGCCAGCAAACGCTCGCTGATGCAGTCCGGCCTGTTCTCCAGCAGCGCCACGGCGCCTGATTCGGCAAGCGTGGCTAGCGCCTCGACTATCCCGAATACCGATGCCCGCAATATCCCGCTGCGCGTCGATTTAAAACAGGGAACCCAGAGCTGGAAAGATGAAGTGCTGATGATTCGGGAAGGTCAGTGCTGGGCGGTGGACGATGTGCGCTACCTTGGCAACAACAGCCATGCGCCAGCCGGTACGTTGCGTCAATCTCTCGAGAAACGTTAATAAAGTGTAAACAAATCCTGCTAAATCGCTTATCCCGGCAAAATGTCTGGCATTCCTCCAGGAATGCCGACATTTATACCCCTCGCCCACCCCGACCGTTATTTTGTGCTAACTTTAAAAGAAAAGTTGGTTTATATTTAAGTTTTAACGCACAAATATTGCATAACTATTCTGTCAAAGGTACTATTTGCGGCCTCAATTGCTGATAATTCCTCTATGGCTGATGCCTTCAGCGGGGAAATAGAAGAGCGGCAGCAGAGTAAGCACCTGGCGTTTCCAGGGCGAGAACAACTCTTTCGTGACGGGTATCAATGAGCATTAAATTAGACGGCATTAACTGCTTTTATGGCGCGCATCAGGCGCTGTTCGACATCACGCTACAGTGCCCGGAGGGCGAAACGCTGGTACTGCTTGGCCCCAGCGGCGCAGGTAAAAGCTCACTGCTGCGCGTGCTGAATCTGCTGGAGATGCCGAAATCCGGTACCCTGGCGATTGCGGGTAACCATTTCGATTTTGCTAAAACCCCGTCAGATAAGGCGATTCGCGAACTGCGTCAAAACGTAGGGATGGTCTTCCAACAGTACAACCTGTGGCCGCACCTGACGGTAGTACAGAACCTGATTGAAGCGCCGTGCCGCGTGCTCGGCTTAAGCAAAGACAGCGCGATGGCCCGCGCCGAAAAACTGCTCGAGCGTTTACGCCTCAAGCCGTTCAGCGACCGTTACCCCCTGCACCTCTCCGGCGGCCAGCAGCAGCGCGTGGCGATTGCCCGTGCGCTGATGATGGAGCCGCAGGTGCTGCTGTTTGATGAACCGACCGCTGCGCTCGACCCGGAGATTACCGCCCAGATCGTCAGCATCATTCATGAACTGGCGGAAACCAACATTACCCAGGTGATCGTCACCCACGAAGTGGAAGTGGCGCGTAAAACGGCCAGCCGCGTGGTGTACATGGAAAACGGTTATATCGTCGAACAAGGCGATGCAAGCTGCTTTAACAGCCCACAGACTGATGCATTTAGAAGTTATCTTTCTCACTGAGATTCAGGACAATGACGATGAAAAAAGTACTGATTGCCGCGCTGCTTGCTAGCGTTAGCCTCTCCGCTGGTGCTGCTCAAACCATCCGTTTCGCTACCGAAGCTTCTTATCCTCCGTTTGAGTCGATGGACGCCAACAACCAGATCGTCGGCTTCGACGTGGATCTGGCGAATGCTCTGTGTAAAGAGATCGACGCGACCTGTACCTTCAGCAATCAGTCTTTCGACAGCCTGATCCCAAGCCTGAAGTTCCGCCGCATCGACGCGGTCATGGCCGGTATGGATATCACGCCGGAACGTGAAAAGCAGGTGCTGTTCACCACCCCGTATTACGACAATTCCGCGCTGTTCGTGGGCGTAAAAGGTAAATTTACCGGTGTCGACCAGCTGAAAGGCAAAAAAGTGGGCGTGCAGAACGGCACCACCCACCAGAAATTCATCATGGATAAACATCCGGAAATCACCACCGTGCCTTACGACAGCTACCAGAACGCAAAACTGGATCTGCAAAACGGTCGTATTGATGCCGTCTTCGGCGACACTGCGGTGGTCACCGAATGGCTGAAAGCGAACGACAAGCTGGCCGCCGTTGGCGACAAAGTCACCGATAAAGGCTACTTCGGTACCGGTCTGGGCATTGCCGTGCGTCAGGGCAACACCGAGCTGCAGCAGAAATTCAACGCTGCGCTGGAAAAAGTGAAGAAAGATGGCACTTACCAAACCATCTACGCGAAATGGTTCCAGAAGTAAGACTTGATGAACGAAATGTTTCCTTTAGCGAGCGCCGCCGGCATGACCGTCGGCCTTGCCATTTGTGCACTGATTATCGGGCTCGCGCTGGCGATGTTCTTTGCGGTATGGGAGTCGGTAAAATGGCGCCCGATCGCATGGATCGGCTCCGCGCTGGTCACAGTGCTACGCGGCCTGCCGGAAATTCTGGTGGTGCTGTTTATCTACTTCGGCTCTTCACAGCTGCTGCTGACGCTGTCCGATGGGTTTAGCATCAACCTCGGTTTCGTGCAGATTCCGGTGCAGATGCAGATTGAAAACTTTGACGTTAGCCCGTTCCTGTGCGGCGTGATTGCCCTCTCCCTGCTCTACGCCGCCTACGCCTCGCAAACGCTGCGCGGCGCGCTGAAAGCGGTGCCGGTAGGCCAGTGGGAGTCCGGCCAGGCGCTGGGGCTGTCAAAAAGCGCCATCTTCTTCCGCCTGGTGATGCCGCAGATGTGGCGTCACGCATTGCCGGGGCTGGGTAACCAGTGGCTGGTGCTGCTGAAGGATACCGCACTGGTCTCGCTGATTAGCGTGAACGACCTGATGCTGCAAACCAAAAGCATTGCCACCCGTACCCAGGAGCCGTTTACCTGGTACATCGTGGCGGCAGCCATTTACCTGGTGATTACCCTGCTCAGCCAGTACATTCTCAAACGCATTGACCTGCGTACCACTCGCTTTGAACGGAGACCAGGCTGATGCTGGAGTATTTACCGGAACTGATGAAAGGGCTGCACACCAGCCTGACGCTGACCGTCGCCTCTATCGTGGTGGCGCTGGTACTGGCGTTGATTTTCACCATCATTCTGACGCTGAAGACGCCGGTGCTGGTGTGGGGGGTTCGCGGCTACATTACGCTGTTTACCGGCACGCCGCTGCTGGTACAGATCTTCCTGATCTACTACGGCCCCGGCCAGTTCCCGACGCTGCAGAACTACCCGGTGCTGTGGCATTTGCTCTCGGAACCGTGGCTATGTGCGCTGATTGCTCTGTCGCTGAACAGCGCCGCCTATACCACGCAGCTGTTCTTCGGGGCGATTCGCGCCATCCCGGAAGGCCAGTGGCAGTCGTGTAATGCGCTGGGAATGAGTAAGAAAGATACGCTGGCGATTCTGCTGCCTTACGCCTTTAAACGCGCGCTCTCCTCCTACTCCAACGAAGTGGTACTGGTGTTCAAGAGTACCTCTCTGGCCTACACCATTACGCTGATGGAAGTGATGGGCCACGGGCAGCTGCTTTATGGCCGCACCTACGATGTGATGGTATTTGGTGCCGCCGGGCTGGTCTACCTCGTCGTCAATGGCCTGCTGACGCTGTTGATGCGCCTGATTGAGCGTAAAGCGCTGGCCTTCGAGCGTCGCAACTGATTTTTGCATAATCATTAAAACCGAAAACGGATAAGCCTCTGGTCTATCCGTTTTTTTTTCACATCAAATAAAATATTTACTCAAATATATTGCATATAAATTCATGCGGTGGCATTGTAGCTCCATGCCACACGCAGGGCAGCATTCTATAAGCGAGACAGACAGGAGCTCATCCATGAAAAAATTAGTATTGGCCGCCTTACTGGCCACCGTAACCTTCGGCGCTCAGGCCGCAGAAAAAATCAGCTTCGGCGTTTCCGCGACCTACCCGCCGTTTGAATCCATGGATGCCAACAACCAGATTGTCGGCTTCGATATCGATCTCGCCAACGCGCTGTGTAAGCAGATGCAGGCCGAATGTACCTTCACTAACCATGCGTTCGACAGCCTGATTCCGGCGCTGAAGTTCAAGAAATATGACGCGGTGATTTCCGGTATGGACATTACGCCGGAACGTAGCAAGCAGGTGGCCTTTACCGACGCCTACTACGCTAACTCCGCGCTGGTCATTGCCAAAAAAGGTGAGTTCAAAAGCTTTGACGATCTGAAAGGCAAACGTATCGGTATGGAAAACGGCACCACCCACCAGAAATACCTGATGGACAAGCATCCGGAAGTCAAAACCGTGGCCTATGACAGCTACCAGAACGCGATTATCGACCTGAAAAATGGCCGTATCGACGGCGTGTTTGGCGACACCGCGGTGGTCAACGAGTGGCTGAAAACCAACCCGCAGCTGGGTGCCGCCACCGAGAAAGTAACCGACCCGCAGTACTTCGGTATTGGTCTCGGCATTGCGGTACGTCCGGATAACAAAGCGCTGCTGGAAAAACTGAACGGCGCGTTGAAAGCGATTAAAGCCGACGGTACCTACCAGAAAATTAACGATAAGTGGTTTGCTGAGTAAGCCATCTTTATCCCGGTAAGCGCCCTGCTTACCGGGTTCATTACTCTACAGCGGCACGAAAAAGCGAAAACAGGCGCCCGCCGCCGCGTCGACCAGACGAATACTGCCGCCGTGCAGCTCCAGCATCCTGCGAACGATCAGCAATCCCAACCCACCGCGGTTTTCACGCGCACTCTGCGGGCTTAACGCGGAAGGACGCTGGAAGAGCTGTTCCCGCAAAGCCGCCTCGACGCCCGGCCCGCTGTCCGCCACCTCGACCTGCAGGCGTTCATTTTCCTGCCACACGCGCAGCATCACCGTGCCACCCGGCGGCGTATGACGCACGGCGTTATCCAGCAGATTCGTGACGACTCGTTCAATCATCGAAACGTCGGCATTCAGTAACGGCAGCGCACGCGGGATCTCAACCTTCAGCGTAAGTCGGCGCGTCTCAATCGCCAGATCGAATTTTTGCGCCACATCCTGAAGCAGCTCACCGATGGCAAAAGGTTCCCGCTGCGGCTTGATGCCGCCGTGCTCCAGTTTTGCCAGCTCAAACAATTGCTGTGACAGATGGCGTACCTTTTGCCCCTGGCGCAGCGCAATCGCCAGATACTGACGATTATCCTCCGGCGTCAGGGTATCGGCCTTCAGCGAAAGCGTCTCCAGATACCCCAACAGCGAAGTCAGCGGCGTGCGCAGGTCGTGGGAGATATTGGCGATAAACTCGCGGCGCTGCCGATCGCTGTCGGAAAGCTGGTCCCACTGACCGGCAATTTTGCGCGCCAGCTCGATAAAGGTGTTGCGCAGAATCGCCACCTCGTTCGAGGAATCCCCCTCCAGCGGTTGCTGAGCGAGTTGCCGGATAGCGCTGATACTGTCCCGGTCCAGCCCCTCAACATCTGCGGTAAGCTGGCGTACCGGGCGGGTAACCCAGTACCAGATCATCAACCCCGCCAGCAGACCAAACAGCGCCACCAGCAGCAGCGACCAAACCACGGTGCTCCACAGCGTTTTCTGCCAGGCGCTCTCCGCCAACGCGTTGAAATTCTCCCCTTCGAGGACGATATAAAGATAGCCTTGCAGATTGCCGTTCTGCATCACCGGCGCTGCGCTGAATACCTTGCGTTTATTCAGATTGCGCGGGTCGTCGCCGTATACCGGCCAGGAGGCGCCGCTCAGGAAGGTTTTGACCGGTTCAATGTCGAGCTGCTGGCGCTTGATGTGTCCGGGCGGCGCCGCGTCGGCGATAATCGTGCCTTCGGGCGACAGAAGATAAAGCTCGACGCTGGGATTGAAGGTCATCAGCCGATCGAACAGCATTTTCAGGGTCTGACGATTCACCTCGCCGTGCGCTTCCAGCAGCGGCTCGCGGTTGACGATTTGCTGCGCCAGCCCGGAGGAGAGACGCTGCACCATCGCATTGCCGTACTGGTTGCTGTTATACAGCTGTATGCTGCAAGCGGCGATCGCGCACAGCAGCAGGATGGCGGTGAAGACCAGCGTCAGACGCTGGCTCAGGCTCAGCCGTCGATTCATGGCGCAGGCTCCGGTTTGTCAGTGGCGAACTTATAGCCTTTTCCCCAGACGGTGAGGATAATCTCCGGCTCGGCCGGGTCCTTCTCTATTTTGATTCGCAGGCGATTGATATGGGTGTTGACGGTGTGTTCATAGCCTTCGTGCTGATAGCCCCAGACGTTTTCCAACAGCGACAGGCGCGAGAAGACCTCGCCAGGATGGCGCGCAAACCAGTACAACAGGTCGAATTCACGCGGCGTAAGCTCGATAGACTCCCCATGCAGCCGCACCTCGCGGGAGAGCGGATCGATAGTCAGGCCATGGCTGGCAATCGCCCCGCTTTCCAGACGGATGCTTTGCCCCATCGCCTCCTGACGACGAAACAGCGCTTTAACACGGGCAATCAGCTCCAGCACCGAAAACGGTTTGGGCAGGTAGTCGTCGGCCCCCGTCTCCAGCCCCAGCACGCGGTGCGTTTCGCTGGTGCGGGCGCTGATAATAATCACCGGTAAATAGCGCGTCATCTGCCGAATACGGCGGCAGATCTCCAGCCCGTCAACGCCGGGCAGCATTAAGTCAAGAATCACCGCGTCCCATACGCTCTGCTCAAGCTGATGCAGCGCACGCGTGCCGTCGGCCTCATGCACAATCTGATAGCCTTCATCCTGCAGATTCAGGCGCAGCAGGGTTGCGATATCCTGGTCATCTTCCACCAGTAAGATTTTTTTTGCGTTATTCATGACGCTCCACCGACGCTTTTTTTCAAGCTTAACTCAGGCGGGCGTCACGAGTTATCACATTTTATTTAAACTTCCGGGCGGGACGGCTTAACGCTTAACCAGCAGCGTCAACACCTCATAATGCGCGGTATGCGGGAACATATCGAACAGCTGTACTTTTTCGATCCGGTATCCCGGTAGGTGGGCAATGTCTTTTGCCATGGTCTGCGCGTTGCAGCTGGAGTAAATAATATACTGCGGCGCCATCTCGCTGAGATAGTCGCATAACGCTTTACCAATGCCCCGGCGCGGCGGGTTGACCAGCACCAGTTGCGGAATATCCGCCTGGGCGGTGGCAAATTGCGTGGAGTCCAGCGCCTGGAAATGCAGCTTGTCCAACCCCAACTCTGCCGCCGACTGCTTCGCACAGGCAATGGCTTCCGGGGCAATCTCAATACCGGTCAGGGTCATCTCCGGCGTCGCGCAGTGCAGGCCAAAGCCGCCCACGCCGCAGAACAGATCCCACATGTGATTCACCGGCAGCGCCCGTACCCAGTCGCGCGCCGTGGCGTATAACGCGCTGGCCACCGTTGGGTTGGTCTGGAAAAAGCTTTGTGGACGAATCCACAGCGGCACGCCGTTAAAACGCTCCGCCAGCGCCTGCTGTTCGGTAAAGAAAATCTCCTGCTCGCCTTCCATAATCGCCATATGCACCGGCTGGATGTTCGCGGTGATCACCTTCAACTGCGGCAGTTGCGCCTGCAGCCACGGCAGCGCGGCGCGCAGCTGTGCCAGCTTGTTTTCTGACCGCAGTACGAAGCGTAGCATCATCCCGCCGTCGCGCTGGCTTTTGGTCAACAGTAAATATTTCAGTTCACCGCGCTTGCGCGCCACGTTATACGGCGTCAAGCCCGCGCGAGCAATAAACGGCTTAAGCGCGGCGAACACCGGCGCGAACGACGGCGGATAGAGGGGACAATCGGTTAAATCTTCCGGCGTGCCGTCGCGATGCAGCATGCCGAGGAGCGGGCGTTCTACGCTGCCGCTGACCACCATTTTGGCTTTATTGCGAAAACCCTGCTCCGGCCCGCAAACGGGTGCGCACCAGTCGGCGACGGTAAAACCCGCCAGCAGCGTCTGGAGATCGGCCATTTTGGCGGCAAGCTGTTCGGCGATGGGCCGCTCAATCCACTGACAGGAACGACAGCGGTCGGCATCATAAAGTGCGCACTGCATAGAAAAACCTTGAGACTAATGGGGCGTGGATTGTATCACCGTTATTGTAAGCGGAAAAATCGCCGGGAAGCGGCGGGCACGAAAAGCAGGCATAAAACCAGCAGATCCGGCATTTTTTGCATCACCAACGAGCGGAAGATCTCGCGCTTCGATTCACCGGCAATGCTGAACAGCTCCGGGTAGCCATAGCCCAGCGAGGCCGCCCACAGGTAGCTGGCGGCAATCACCTGCGTTAGCAGATAGACCCAGCGCGCCCAGTTGCGCCCTTTGACCAGCGAAAAGGCGCAGGCAATCTCGATAAACACCAGCACCAGGCTGGAGAGAAAGACCAGCGTCAGCGACCAGGTCTGGACGCTGCGATGAATAAATTCGCCTATCCCGCTCAGCCCCAACAGGTTGAACACCATCAACAGGTCGAGACAGCGGATTAAAATAATGGCGAGCGCCGCCACCTGCACTAAAGCAGGAACATTCAGACGGGCATGCGACCGACGGCTTCGAGTAAACAGTTCCAATGTATCGCCTTCCATGAAAACGATGCCGCGAAAATTCGCGGCATCGACTGCATATCCGTATCGATTTTAAGTGGATTATCCGCGTCTTGCACGCTGGATATCACGCACCCGCTGTTTTTCCGCGCGCGCCATCAAATACCAGGCGATAAATCCGACAATTCCGACCACGCCAAGGATCAGCGACGCCAGGGCGTTAATCTCCGGATTCACCCCCATACGCACGCTGGAGAAGACCAGCATTGGCAAGGTCGTCGCCCCCGGGCCGGAGACGAAGCTGGCAATCACCAGATCGTCCAACGACAACGTAAAGGCCAGCAGCCAGCCAGAAACGACAGCCGGCATAATCATCGGCAGCGTAATCACGAAAAACACCTTCAGCGGCGTGGCGCCAAGATCCATCGCCGCCTCCTCAATGGAGCGATCCAGCTCGCGCAGTCGCGAGGAGATCACCACTGCCACGTAGGCGGTACAGAAGGTCACGTGCGCCAGCCAGATGGTCAGCATACCGCGATCCGCCGGCCAGCCGATGGCGTGCGCCAGGGCGACGAACAGCAGCAGCAGCGACAGCCCGGTGATGACGTCCGGCATTACCAGCGGCGCGGTGATCATAAAGGCAAAACCGTTGGCACCGCGGAAGCGGCCAAAACGCACCATCACCATTGCGGCAATGGTGCCGAGAACCGCCGCCGCCGTGGCCGCCGCGGCGGCAATGGTCAGACTCAGCCCGACCGCGCTCATCATCGCATCGTCACGGAACAGCTCGCCGTACCAGCGCGTCGACCAGCCTGCCCACACGGTGACCAGCTTCGAGCTGTTAAATGAATAGATCACCAACATCAGCATCGGCGCATACAGGAAGGTGAAGCCAAGCACCAGAATCAGGATCCGCCACGGTGAGCGGACGACCGGTAGATTGTTCATCCGTGGTCCCCCATCTGTTTTTGCTGATATTTATGGAACCACATGATCGGCACGATCAACAGCAGCAGCATGACGATCGCCACCGCCGAGGCCACCGGCCAGTCGCGGTTGTTAAAGAACTCCTGCCACAGTACGCGGCCAATCATGATGCTGTCCGGGCCGCCGAGCAGCTCCGGGATCACAAACTCCCCTACCGCCGGGATAAACACCAGCATCGAGCCGGCAATAATCCCCCCCTTGGTGAGCGGCACAATCACGCTGAAGAAGGTTTTCAGCGGACGCGCGCCGAGATCCAGCGAGGCTTCAACTAACGAATAGTCGATGCGGGTCAGCGCAGTGTAAATAGGCAACACCATAAACGGCAGATAGGCGTAAACAATGCCGATGTAGACCGCGAGATTGGTGTGCAGAATAGTCAGGGGCTGATCGATTACCCCCAGCCACATCAGGAAATTATTCAACACGCCGTTGTTTTTCAGGATCCCCATCCACGCGTACACGCGGATCAGGAACGAGGTCCACGACGGCAGAATCACCAGCAGCAGCAGAATGTTTCGCGTTGACGGCTTGCTGTGCGCTACCGCCCACGCCAGCGGGTAGCCGAGCAGCAGGCAGCAGATCGTTGAAATGGCGGCAACCTGCAACGACTGAAGATACGCTTCAAAATAGAGCGGATCGTCGGTCAATTGCAGGAAATTGCCGAAGTTCAGCGCGATCGTCAGCTGGCCGTCGGCCCACTCCATCAGGTCGGTATACGGCGGGATCGCCCGCGCCATTTCCGCCAGACTGATTTTAAAAACAATCAGGAACGGCAACAGGAACAGCAGAATCAGCCAGACATACGGCAGCGCAATGACCAGCTTGCGCCCGTGCTTCATATTGACCCGCGCCAGCCACAGGGCGAAGCCGCCCGGTTTATGCGGGCGGGCCGGTGGTTCGTACGTACTCATCGCCCCTCCTTAAACCGTCAACACCACACAGCTATCGGCTTCCCAGCACAGACGAACTTCATCGCCCCAGGTGGGTAACCCTTTCTGGTAGCGGTGAGCATTCTGCAGCTGTGCGCTGATCATCTGGCCGCTTTTCAGACGGACGTGATAAATGGAGAGATCGCCAAGGTAGGCAATATGCTCAACTTCCCCCACGGCGAAGTTGTAGCCATCCGCCGGAGGATCTTCACAGAGCATAATTTTTTCCGGGCGTAAGGCCACGTACACCGGCACGTTATCGACCACCGAGGCGTCCGCATCCACCTTCAACGGATGAACCAGCCCCGGAGACTCAATCACCAGCCCGTCTTCGTCGCGCGCTTTCAGCAGCCCTTCGAAAACGTTGACCGAGCCGATAAACTCGGCGCTATAGCGGGTGGTCGGGTGTTCGTAAATTTCTTCCGGTTCGCCAATCTGTACGAACTTACCGCGGTTCATAATGGCAATGCGGCCCGCCATGGTCATGGCTTCTTCCTGGTCGTGGGTGACCATCACGCAGGTCGCGCCAACGCGCTCAAGAATATCAACCACTTCCAGCTGCATCCGGTCGCGCAGCTTTTTATCCAGCGCGCCCATCGGTTCATCGAGCAGCAACAGTTTCGGACGTTTGGCGAGGCTTCGCGCCAGCGCCACACGCTGACGCTGGCCGCCGGAAAGCTGGTGCGGCTTACGCTTCGCGAACTCCTGCATGTGCACCAGCGCCAGCATCTCGGCGACGCGGGCGGTGATTTCAGCCTTCGGCAGCTTGTCCTGCTTGAGACCAAAGGCAATATTTTGCTCAACGGTCATGTGCGGGAATAAGGCGTAGGACTGGAACATCATGTTAATCGGACGCAGATACGGCGGAACCTGCGCCAGATCGACGCCATCCAGCATGATTTGCCCGGCGGTCGGCTGTTCAAAACCCGCCAGCATACGCAGCAGCGTCGATTTCCCGCAGCCGGAAGCGCCCAGCAGCGCAAAAATTTCGCCTTTATAGATAGTGAGATTAACGTCATCCACGGCGTGCTGGCCGTCGAAGGATTTAGTCAGATTACGGATTTCCAGCAGCGGGGTGAGCGCTTTGCGGGTTTTCGCCTGTGGGCGGGGAATAGCGTCGTTCAATCTGGTGCTCTCCGGCAAAAAACGAATATCGATATGACCCGGTTGTCATATCAACCTCTGGACACCCGCCGCGTGGTGGGTGTCCAGATTGGGGCAGTTGCACTGCCCCGGTGCATAACGTCATTATTTCCCGCTTTTCACTTTGGTCCATGCGCGCGTTCTGACGCGGTCGATTTTGGGATCCTGGACTTTCAGCGTAAACAGCTTGGCGAAAACATCGGCTGGCGGGTAAATCGCCGGGTTGTCGCGAATTTCCGCGCTCACCAGCGGCGTTGAAGCCTTGTTGCCGTTGGCGTAGAACACGTGGTCGCTGATGTGCGCAATCACGTCCGGACGCATCAGGTAATCGAGGAATTGGTAGGCTTCGTCTTTGTTTTTCGCATCGGCAGGCATTGCGAAGACATCAAAGAACGCCAGCGCGCCCTCTTTCGGAATGAAGTAGGAGACGTTCACGCCGTTCTTCGCTTCTTTCGCACGGTTAGCCGCCTGCCACACGTCGCCCGCCCAGCCAATGGCCACGCAGATATCGCCGTTGGCCAGATCGTTAATGTACTGAGAGGAGTGGAAGTAGCGAATATTCGGACGCAGCTTCAGCAGCAGCTCGGTTGCCGGGCCGGTGTAATCATCCGCCTTGCTGCTGTTCGGATCTTTGCCCAGGTAGTTCAGCACGGTGGCAAAAATCTCTTCTGGCGCATCGAGGAAGGAGACGCCGCAGCTCTTCAGCTTCTCAAGGTTTTCCGGCTTCATCACCAGATCCCAACTGTTCAGCGGCGCGTCTTTGCCCAGAACGGCTTTAACCTTATCAACGTTATAGCCAATACCGGTGGTCGCCCACAGGTAAGGCATGGCGTATTTATTCTCCGGGTCGTGCTTAGCGACCAGCTTCAGGACTTCCGGGTCGAGATTTTTCCAGTTTGGCAGCTTGCTCTTATCGAGCGGCTGGAACACGCCCGCGGTGAGCTGGCGCTCCAGGAAGCTTGCCGACGGCACCACCAGGTCAAAACCGGTGCTCCCCGCCATTAGTTTCCCTTCCAGCACTTCGTTAGAGTCGAATACGTCGTACACGACTTTAATCCCGGTCTCTTTCTCGAAGTTCGCCACGGTATCCGGCGCGATATAGTCGGACCAGTTATAGACATGCAGCGTTTTTTGTTCTGCAGCGAGCACGCTTGCCGAGGCAGCCATCAGCGCACCCGTCACCAGACCTGTTAACCATTTTTTATTTAAGGCGGCCATATCTCTTATCCTTCTCGTCGCCCGTTAACAAACGGACTAAATATACGCAATTTAGAGTATGCAGAAATCATGCATATTTTTTCGTACTGCATGAAAGAGAAGAGACCGGGCTCCCCTGCAGTCATTGCTCGCGCTATCGATGCAAAATTCTCGCCAACAATGAGAATTGCCAGCAATAATTAGGGGGTGCAGCGATATGTCGCAAGAATAACTGTAGCCCGAGCCGGAGGCTATAGGTCAGCGTAAAAAACGCCTTTTATCAATTTTTTATGCAAGATCACTCTATCTGATAAGCCAAAAGCGCCAATCAGGTAGTGAAAGAATCTTTAAAATAAGGTTAAAAGCAGAATAAAAGCATGTAATACGCAGCCACCATGGCAGTGACTGCGCTATTTAGCGGGGAGGATTAGTGAAGAAAATGGTATTGAACATCTTCCGGCGGCTGCTCTTCCTCTTCCTGCTTATACAGCAGCTGCTGGGCGGACGCCTCGAGGATCACCATCGAGACCTGCTCTTCGCTTTGCTGCACGAAAGCCGCAAACTGTTCAAAGCTGACCCCAACCGCAGCGGATAAAGACTGGCAAACCACCAGCTTTGGCAGATTATCATCCTGCATATCGAGAAACGCTTTCACCGTCAGCGAGCTGGCGTTAATCGCAGACAGGTCGGCCCCCACCGCCAGCAGCGCAGACGGCTTGACCTCGGCCAGCGCCGAGAAGAGCACGACGTTATCAATGAGGTCAATTTTGGCATCGAAGACGCCATCAAAATTTTGCATATGCGGCAGGTGCAGCGCCTGACAGGTGTCGCACTCAAAAAAGCTCATGCCTATTTCGTCGAGCCACTGACGTAACGTATCCAGACTCGGGACGACGAGAGAATCCATATTGCCTATGACCTCATGCGGTAAAGTAACATTTCATAAAACACAAACGACCGGGACAGCGCCCGGCCTGAGAACCAGATTGCCATATAGCTTACGCAAAAAAAGCGTCACATACCATGAAAGCCGCACTAGCCACCGATTTTCAGGCAAAATCCAGGGTGTGCCTGTTGCTCGATCCAGGCGATCATTTTTCCGGCAATATCGATACCGGTCGTGGTTTCCACCCCTTCCAGCCCCGGCGAGGCGTTCACTTCCATCACCAGCGGGCCGCGCGCCGCGCGCAGGATATCCACACCGGCTACATCAAGGCCCAGAGTTTGAGCTGCCTTAATCGCAATCTCACGCTCGGCGTGAGTGATATCGGCCACCGTGGCGACACCACCGCGATGCAGGTTGGAGCGAAAATCGCCCTCCTTCGCCCGGCGCTCAATCGCCGCCACCACCTGATCGCCCACCACCAGGCAGCGTATATCGCGCCCTTTGGCCTCTTTGATATATTCCTGCACCAGAATATGCGCGTTCAGCCCGCGAAAGGCGTCAATCACGCTCTCCGCCGCCTGTCGGGTTTCGGCCAGCACCACGCCGATTCCCTGCGTCCCTTCCACCAGCTTGACCACCAGCGGCGCGCCGCCGACCATGTCGATAAGATCGCTGGTATCGTCCGGCGAATGGGCAATGCCGGTCACCGGAAGGTCGATACCCTGGCGCGCCAGCAGCTGGAGCGAACGCAGCTTGTCACGGGCACGCGTAATCGCCACTGATTCGTTGAGCGGGTAGCTGCCCAGCATTTCAAACTGACGCAGCGCCGCCATGCCGTAGTAGGTGATAGCCGAGCCGATACGCGGGATCACCGCGTCATAATGCGGCAGCTGGCGCCCTTTATAATGAATGGACGACGCTGACGGATTGATATTCATGTAGCACGAAAGCGGGTCGAGTATTTCGACGATATGGCCACGGCGAAGGGCGGCCTCGCGCAGACGTTTGCACGAGTAGAGCGTTCCATCCCGGGATAAAATGGCGATTTTCACCCTTTACCTCTCCAAAAAGACCGTAAAAAAAGCCGACGTAGCATACCGCTTTCCCCTGGCCGAATGTATGCGCCCTGACAAAGATTCAGCCCGATAGCGTTGCGCTTATCGGGCCTCTGGGGGCACAGCGCTTAGCGTGTCGCCCAACCTTGCTTGTGCAGATAGTCCAGAATAAAGGGACGGCTTTCTTTAATTAGCGTGCGGCGAATATGGTCACTCCAGGTATCACGGCGCGCGTTGGTGCTGCGTGACAGATAATACTGCGCCAGCTGCTCGTCGTACTGCGCCAGCACCTCATGGTCGAGCGGCTGGTAGTGGTTCTCATGCACCAACAGCGCGGCAGGTAGGCGCGGCTTGAGATCCGGATGGCTTGCCGGCCAGCCCAGGCACAGACCAAACAGCGGCAGCACGTGCTTAGGCAGCGCCAGCAGCTCGGTGACGGTTTCAATGTTATTACGCAGGCCGCCGATATACACGCCGCCCAGACCCAGCGATTCCGCCGCGGTCAGCGCGTTTTGCGCCATCAGCGCGGTATCCACCACGCCCAACAGCAGCTGCTCCGCCAGCCCCAGCTGCGCATCAGGGAAAATCTGCAGATGACGGTTAAAATCGGCGCAGAATACCCAGAATTCTGCCGCCTGCGCCACGTGCTGCTGCCCGCCGGTCAGGCCAACCAGCTGCTCGCGCATCGCTTTATCGGTAATGCGAATAATCGACGTACACTGCAAAAAGCTCGAGCTGGACGTTGCCTGGGCGCTGGCGATAATCGCCTGACGCTGGTCGTCGCGAATTGGTTCGTCGGTGAATTGACGAATGGAGCGATGGTTAAGCAATACCTCAATGGTCGGTGTCATCTTTGTCTTCCTTTTTTCGCGACTGGCCAGGATTCATCAGCTGCGGCGCTACGGCGCGGGCAATACCGAGGAACAGCACGCCAGCGGCAGGCAGCATCAGCGCAATTCCCACGAAGATCATCACCACCGCCGCCAGCGGGCTGGCAAACGGCGCGGGCAGCGTGACATACTGATTCAGCGACAGCCACGCCACCGCCAGTACAAACATGCCGATGGTCTCCAGAATTAAAACGCTTTTCGGTAGTGCTCCCAGCGAACGCATGCCTCTCCTCCTGTGAACCTGTCGCGTATTTTGATAGCCAATTTAGCTCGAGTATAACGGTAAGCGGGGGAAAATAATTAGCCAAACATAGCCTTGATGAATCAGAACAACAGGCAGAACCTTCTTTCCCCTGCTCGTCCGGCGCGGCATGATAAGCGCCATTCGCCGACAGGCACGTTAATGATTCCGCTCGTTTGAGGAGAGACACTATGTTTACCGTAATTTTTGGTCGTCCGGGCTGCCCTTATTGCGTTCGTGCAAAAGAGCTGGCGGAGAAACTGACTCAGGAGCGCGACGATTTTAACTACCGTTACGTGGATATTCACGCAGAAGGCATCAGCAAAGCCGATCTGGAAAAAACGGTAGGTAAACCGGTTGAAACCGTGCCGCAGATTTTTGTCGATCAGAAACACATCGGCGGCTGCACCGATTTTGAAGCGTGGGCGAAAGAGAATCTGGGCCTGTTTGCCTGATTCGCTTAACGAGACGTGACACAACGCCCGCCCTTAAAGCGGGCGTTTGTCTTCCCGGCGTTTGTCGTGCAGCAACGAACTGACGAACAGGTAGCACAGCGCGCCGAGCGCACACCAGAAGATAGCGCTGAACAGCCACGCCAGCTCTTGCCAGAAAGAACCGTGGTTCTCGAGAAACAGTCGCGTTAGCAACAGGCAAAACGGTGCCGCAAGGATTGCCCCGACCAGCGGCAACATCACCCGGCGACGTGGAGAGATAAAGCTGGACACCGCGCCTGGAATAATAAAAAACAGCAGGCCGAGTTCAGGATTTCCAGATGCGCGAAATGCGCCCTTGACGTGCAGGACAAGTGAAAAAAAGACCACAATAAAAAGTAAAAAGCAGCATATTATACCGACCCAACCGCGTTCAGTTTTCACACGCATCTCCTGAAAAATTCTCTATCAAACCCCATTCATCACCCTTACGGGCGCCCAGTCAGATAAAGTTTTTGGCTTTCCCTGCCAAAACACTTCGGTGCTAAAAGCGATTGTTGCTAGCCGTAGCTTTCAGGAACGATTAAACTACTGACCGCTATTTTCTGGTTATTTTTTGGGTACAGGATAGCATCAAGCCAACCATCGCCCTTGGTCAACAGTAGACCAAATAACCCTTTCTTTCAACACGTTACTGGTAAACGATAAGTTAGATTCCGTGAATATAAACGTCGCAGATTTGTTAAACGGGAATTACATCCTGTTATTATTCGTGGTATTAGCGCTGGGGCTTTGTCTTGGCAAATTACGGCTGGGCTCTATCCAACTTGGTAATTCCATTGGCGTTTTAGTCGTCTCCCTCTTATTAGGGCAGCAGCACTTTAGTATTAACACCGACGCGCTGAATTTGGGCTTTATGCTGTTTATTTTCTGCGTTGGTGTTGAAGCCGGACCCAACTTTTTTTCTATTTTCTTCCGCGACGGTAAAAATTATCTCATGCTGGGGTTAGTGATGGTCGGCAGCGCGCTGCTAATTGCGCTGGGCCTCGGTAAACTCTTTGGCTGGGATATCGGTCTGACCGCCGGTTTGCTTGCCGGCTCCATGACGTCTACCCCGGTTCTGGTGGGTGCAGGCGATACCCTGCGCCACTCCGGGATGGAGGCCACTCTGCTGGCGCAGGCGCAGGATCATCTGAGCCTCGGCTACGCCCTGACCTACCTGATTGGTCTGGTCAGCCTGATCGTCGCCGCCCGCTATATGCCGAAGTTCCAGCATCAGGATCTGCAAACCAGCGCCCAGCAGATCGCCCGCGAGCGCGGTCTGGACACCGACACCAATCGTAAAGTCTATCTGCCGGTGATCCGCGCCTACCGCGTGGGGCCAGAGCTGGTTGCATGGGCCGATGGCAAGAACCTGCGAGAACTGGGCATCTATCGCCAGACCGGCTGCTATATCGAACGTATCCGCCGCAACGGCATTCTGGCGAACCCGGACGGCGACGCCGTCCTGCAAATGGGTGATGAGATTTCGCTGGTGGGCTACCCGGATGCCCATGCGCGTCTGGACCCGAGCTTCCGCAACGGTAAAGAGGTGTTCGACCGCGATCTGCTGGACATGCGCATCGTTACCGAAGAGATCGTGGTGAAAAACCATAATGTGGTGGGCCGCCGTCTGGCGCAGCTGAAGCTGACCGACCACGGCTGCTTCCTCAACCGCGTCATCCGCAGCCAGATTGAAATGCCGATCGACGATAACATCGTCCTCAACAAAGGTGATGTGTTGCAGGTGAGCGGCGACGCGCGCCGCGTGAAAACCGTCGCCGATCGTATCGGCTTCGTTTCCATCCACAGCCAGGTGACCGACCTGCTGGCCTTCTGCGCCTTCTTTATCGTTGGACTGATGATCGGCATGATCACCTTCCAGTTCAGCAACTTTAGTTTCGGCGTCGGCAACGCTGCCGGATTGCTGTTTGCGGGCATCATGCTTGGCTTCCTGCGTGCTAACCACCCCACCTTCGGCTATATCCCACAGGGCGCGCTGAACATGGTGAAAGAGTTTGGTCTGATGGTGTTTATGGCGGGCGTCGGCTTAAGCGCTGGCGGCGGCATTGGCAACAGCCTCGGCGTGGTTGGCGGCCAGATGCTGGTCGCGGGTTTGTTCGTTAGCCTGGTTCCGGTGGTTATCTGCTTCCTGTTCGGTGCTTACGTCCTGCGTATGAACCGCGCGCTGCTGTTCGGCGCCATCATGGGGGCACGTACCTGTGCGCCAGCAATGGAAATCATCAGCGACACCGCACGCAGCAATATTCCGGCGCTGGGTTATGCGGGCACGTATGCGATCGCAAACGTGCTGTTAACCCTTGCCGGTACGATCATTATCATCATCTGGCCAGGGCTAGGCGGCTAGACCTGACAGGGGAAAACAAAGAAAAGAAAATTTTTTTGCGCAACGCAGAACTTTTCCTCAGGGTGCGAGTCTTAATTAGTGCCACTGCTTTTCTTTGATGTCCCCATTTTGTGGAGCCCATCAACCCCGCCATCTTTGGTTCAAGGTTGATGGGTTTTTTGTTGCCTGAAATAAAATCCATATATAATCAATAGGTTACACATCACCAAAATGCCACTTGGCGACAAAGTGGCGACATATATTTTGGCATCACCATCTAAAGGCATCCCATTGCCTGAAGTGCTCCGTATTAGCATGGCAGAAACCATCAAGATCAGGAAATAACGTGACAGCTCTAATGTCGAAAGTGCCCTCTAAGGAATTCAAAAATTTTTGTTTAAGATCCGCAGTGATGGCTATCGGAAGATAAGCTCCTTCTCTTTGGTCAAAATCTAAACTCCCCATTTTATGATCGCTTACTACGCTGTACATGAACTGTGCACTTTGTGCCGCGATTCTTTTCGTAACAGCAGGTGGCTCCCACGTAGTAGCACCCTCGTTACTTTCACCGTCTATAAAAATTTTGTCGTAGTCCCGTTCCTCCGCTTCTCCCTCCTGCCCGCCGATAAAATCTGTGTGGATACCAAATAAAAGACCTGTTTTGCCTTTTTCCGAGTTGCATGCAAACCATAGAGCAACCAGAATATTCCTTGAAAAGTCGATTAAGCGAGTGGCAGCACCATGATGCTGGAGCTTTGCCAGAACCTCAAAATCGGCCAATCTCCTGCCATCCTCATATCCATAACCTCTGTGACGCGCCCTTTTTAATAAATCCATTTCATAGTCACGCATCTTCCTTTCAGTGACCTTACGGCGACCTAAATTCAGCCTGCGATAAGCGGCACTATGAATTGGCCAGTCAATATCTCCCTGCCCCCGCCATATATGAATAACCGACATTCGAGAGGAAACCCCTTCGGCTATTTTGATAAGTTCTGCCACGTTCGAAGGTGCCTTAACCCTTCCAAATAATTTAGTTTCAATGATTTCCACCGATGCTCCCTCATTAATCTTTTCCATTGATGATACATAAAATGGTAACTAACTAAAAAACGGTTTAAACCAATACTTTTTTCAGTTTCTGAAAATCAGGTGAATGCTCTGCAGCCTGCGCCCTCACTGAGTTCGCGGGTTTTTCTTTCTCCAGCCGCCAGACGCTTTTTGATCTTCTCAAACGCACGTAAAATATATTTTTCCCTTAAATTTCATTGAGTTGATTTTTTACTTAGATCCTCCGCAGATCCTTCAAACTGAAAATTACTGAAATTCTTTTCAATCTTTTCAGTTTCCAATCTCAGCAAAGCCGCCAGCACTGGCGCGGGCTGGCGATATGTTTTGAAGAAAAATCCCACTGAAAAATTTTTACGATCCAAAAACCGCAGGCGGGTGCGGTGTAGCGCCGTTTTCGTCGTGGAAAGATTTATTTTGTCACGCTCAGGCGCAGCCAGCGCTGCGCGGTGCGCATGATCTATTTCAGGTATCCCGTTGCGTTGTTTTGGCTTGTGAGTGCGGCAGGTTGCGTTCTGTGGGCTGTATGGCGGGCATAAAAAAACCCGCATTACGCGGGCTTTCATTTACGGCGTGAACTACTGGCCAATGACTGGCGCATACTTGCCGTTAAGCTGTTCAGCCTTCTGACTGGCTGCACGTATAGCGCTGGCGTTCTCCGGCGCGCCTGTATTGCTGTGGGTATGGCTGGCCGTTTGTTCTGCCAGCTGCGCCACGACATCCAGAGTATCAAGCATCAGTTGGGCGATGTTCACACTGCCGGAACCAATCCAGACCACAGGCGCAATAATCTGCTGCTGCACTGCCGCCACGCTTTTGCGAATTTCCCCAATCTGCTCTGTCAGACTGCCGGCAACATTCACAGCCTGATCGCCAGCAATCTTCATTTCAGCATTGCCGCTGACATTGGCCAGCCAGTTTCCCTTCACCGCCTGGCTGTAATTGCCGGTACTGATTTGCACAATAGCACCAGCCATCAACGTGGCAGCGCCCAGAACCGTGGTCTTGTCCGTCGCCTTAATTGTGGTGTCACGGCTTACCAGCTCGCGCGATTCTGTATCGGCTTTGATATTCCTGGCCATTGACGTTTCACTGATCGACTGGTCAGTCTGGCGCACCCAATCCCCCGACTGTGTGACGCGCTGCGATACTTCCGCACGCTGCTGCTGCAGCTGCTCCCCCGGTTTCACATCCGGCAGGCTGTTCCCTTCCGGCATGGTCTGGCGGATAAACGGCTTATCTGCCCGGCCTCCGGTAAATCCCACTTCAACCAGCGTCCCTTCTGGCGGAAACTGAAACATCCCCGAATCATTCCCGGCCATCGGCACTGGCAGCGGCACGGCGTTATAAACGGGCGTCTGCTTATCCGGGTTGCCGTCTGCGTCAAGCAGCTGCACGTTTACCGCATAGCGCGGGCGGAACGGATCGGCAAAATTACCACTGCTTACCGCTTCCGTTGGTGCCAGCACCCTGGCGAATTTCGGCAGGTGCAGACCTGCAGCCAGCTCCGGGTACTGGCTTTCAACCTGGCGCTGCAGCGGGCTTTTTTGCAGCGGTTCCCCCGTGGCTTTGTTGCGCGGCGTCCAGGTAACATCCATCGTGTCGTTATTCAACTGGATACGCGTCACGCGCTCGCCGTTCATTTCCACGCCCGGCCGCAGACTCTGAACAACCGGCAGTGTCATGGTATTGCCACCGGCCGCGCCCTGGCTGAACTCTGCCGGAATATCCACGGCTTTACCGGCGAATAATGACAGTTCCGCACCGCCAACATATAAACCGCCATCCGGCAGCTGATACCAGATGTAATCCGTGATACCAAAGGCTTTGCCAAGATTGCTTAAAAGCTGGTAGCCGCTGCCACTATGGGTGAAATGCGGGATCGGTTTATCTGAATATTCCGCATCCGGCACAGTTACCGTAATGCCGCTGTTCTCTTCCAGCCAGCTGGCCACTTTGCGCAGCGTCGGATGCTGAAACGAACATGGCCACGACTTTTCAAAGACGCCGACCAGCTCACGAACAAACAGACGTTGAAAGCCGTTTTCTGCCGGTTGCGAGCGCTCAACATAGCCGGTGAACCAGCGCAGGATCAGATCGGTGTAACCCACGTCGAGGCGCACCAGCCTGCCGGTATAGTCCTGGGTAGTCTGTGCCGTAATGAACCCACGGCCGCAGCTGTTCAGCTCCAGCACCAGTTTTGCATCGGCAATATGAACTTCATCACTGGATAAATAGAGTCGTTTAACAGGTTTCATGCTTACCCCAGCGCATTATTGACCGGCTTAAGCACTTTGCGTTCAAACCACGTCATTTTCTCTTCATCTTCGGCGGCATCCTGCCCGCCCCCGGTTCCCGCCCCGCCTGCAGTCTGCTTTTTGGCAGTGGTTTTGCCGTCTGCCCTTGCCTCTCGCTTTTCCTGGACGCTGATATGTTCCGTTAGCGTAAACGTCACCAGCCAGGCCATTTTCCCATCCTGCTGGGGTGCATCGATCGTTCCCGTAAATGTTGCCTCACGGAAATTAACCGCCCGCGCCATTTCATGGGCTACGCGGTATTTCTGCCGCTGGCCGCTGCTGTCGGTAGCCGTTGCCAGTTCGAAAACACGCGAAAGCACGTCACGCGCTTTGAACGGGATTTCTCCCGATACGCGCAGTTCTTTGCCTTTGACGCCCTGCTCTGATTTCGTCGTGGCGCTGGTCTGGCCGGACTGGTCTTTATCCTGAAATTGCTGCGTAAGCGTGACACGCATATTTTTCAGCGGGATCGCTTCGCCATTAAGCGCCAGCGTTGTAATCGAGGTCATGAATCATTCCTTTTATCCCGTCGAGGTTATCCCCGACCAGCATCATGGCTGCAGTGTGAACGGCAGATGGCAGCGGAATATCTTTCACCAGCGCCAGCAGGCTTGTGGCCAGATCCCCGCTGGCCGTAAATACCCACGCCCTGGCTGATTTTGTTTTCAGGTCATCCAGACCGATGGCAATCTCCTGCATTAACCCGGTGCGCAGCTGCGCAAAATCATCAAGCTGCTTTTGCAGCGCATCCATATCAACCGGCAGCGCCGCATCTTCCTGGGCTTTCTTTACCGCTGCAGCGGCCAGCGCCGCCCGATTTGTTGGAACCGATAACGGCATGGCCACCGGCAGGCCACCATTTAACCCGGCCGGGATTTGCATTTTTTCGCTGGCCAGCTGCGCGGCGGATTGCGCCAGGCGCTTAACCTGCGTGAAAGCCGGTGCGGGAAATACATCAACCAGCTGGCTTAGGCTGTTCATAAAGCTGTCATGCGACTGGCTAGCCACCATCAGGATCACAACGTCAGAAGCGCCGCCGATACCGGCCGCTTTTTCAGCCAGGTAAGCCACGGCATTGGCTGGACTGAGATAAGCGCCGTTTTCCGTCTGCTGCCCCAGCCCATAAACCCACGGATGCGCCGGGATAATTGAGCAGTTAACCGCAGCCAGTGAATCGGAAAACGCCAGACGGGCTTCACGCCACATAGTCGCCAATCTCCGGCCAGGTGATATCCGGCGCTGAATCCGCAATAACCGCAGTCACCGCATCAATATAATCAAGCGTACCATTCACTTTTTTCTTTTCTTCATCGGTCAATACACGCTCCATTAATAGTTTTGTTTGTAAAACAGAAATGGATTGTTGCGCTGCATTAACTAAATATTGTTTTTGCGCTTCGGCAGCAGAAACGGCCGCTTCATGGGATGCCTTTTCATCCAGCACCCATTTTTTACCATTCCATACATAAAAATCACCTGGACGCGGAAGAGTTGTTGTATTCGCTGGTAGCGCACCCGGCTTATTTATATAAACAGGCTGGCCGGTTTCGGTGTCATAAACTGTCTGCCCTCGGTGGTCTTCCTGAATACTCCATTCTTTTTTATTTAAATCAAAAATGGCCACATTACCAGCTGGGCATTCTGGCGGTTCAATATCGGTAGAATTGGCAGGTAATCCCGTGAATGGTTGAATATAGGCATCACTTGCGCCAATAAATTCTTTTGTATCCGCGCGCAGATTAAACACTTTAATTAATTGCGCCGTAGCGCTCATTTTGAATGACATTATGCCAGCCTCACGATGTAGTTATATGCGATGTTTTTAACTGTGGTTTCCACGTTCCCGCTTTCATCAATAATGATTTCATGCCCGTGCGACCCAAGTTGCACAATGTGGGCATGACTGCCGATATACACAACGTGGGCATGCACGCCATCAACAGTCGTTGCCAGACCGCTAGTCCATACCCCTGTGCTACCCCCGGATACGTGATTGCTGTTTGACCTGGTCGTTGGGACACTGGCAGTTAATTTGTGGCTGTGCCCTTCGTCTTCCTCAGTGGTTTTCGACCCGTAATCAAACTCTTCCGTTAACTTTGTGCCCAGGTCGGTTTCTGCAATCGTTGCGCTGTGGCCATGTTTTTTGTTGCCGTCCTCTTCATAAGACAGCACTTCACGCCCATCCGGGCGACCCTTAATAGTCTGGCCGCGCATATCGGGGATAATGCCATCAGGGTAGGCAGCGCCCAGCAGTGGATATACCAGCGGATCAAACTCCTGCCCCCACATCAGCGCCCATTTTTTTGGCGGCGTATTGGTTGGCCAGGGCTGCGGGATACCCACCGGCAGCACATCATTGATATCCATCGCGGCCAGCTCACCCAGCCCCAAATCATCATTTAGCCCCTTTGGCCGCAGGTCGGTAATATTGCCTTCTGCGTCGATACTGGCCAGCGCGAATACGTAGTGATTCTGGCCGTCTTCCTCGTAATCGGTCAGTTCATTCGCAACGGTGATTTTACACTGAACACCCCAGACGCTGGTCAACGTTCCCGTCCAGCACACATCCAGCCAGACTTTGGCGGGCATCTGAACATCAATATTTGCATCACCCGGCAGATCGGCGCGCAGGCCAGCGACATACCCCGCTCCCTTATTGACATAAAACTGCCCATCACGCTGCGCAACCAGCCAGCCATCACCAAAAAACGCCGCATCGCCGTAAAGGTCGATATTTTCAATGCGCTGGCGGTCATCCATCGCGCCCAGGCGGGCAGTGAAATCAATCTGCCAGGTTTCCGCTGGCGTCGTGATGGCCGTCGCCGTTTTGGCACCGCTGTATTCCATCAGCATGGAACGCACCAACACGTTACCCTGCTGGCCTGCTGCATTCTGAATTTTGCGCTGCGTTGGCACATGAATCACCATGGCCAGCACACCCGATTCACGGTTAATCAGGCCAATCCAGTTAAAATCAAAATCGCCAATATCTGCGCCGATAGTCACCGAATAAGTCACCGCGTTATCATTAATAACGCCAAATTGACTTACATCCTGCCGATGCACAATTTTATCAACCGCTGGCAGTGTTTCATTCACATCAATAGGCTTGTCATAATCCAGCCCCGGAATATAAGCAAAAACAAACTCATCCAGCGTGACAGGGGTATTATTAATCGCCTGCTGCGCTTTCCAGTCCTGAAATGCTTTTGTGATAGCAACCTGTGACATAAAAACCCCTAAACTTTCGCGCTGTACACTTCGCTTGATTTATTATTCATATCGTTCAGGCTGGCGGGGTAACAAATATAATCCCCCTGATACCAGCCAACACCAATCTTTAACGCCTTTGTCGTAATAACTTCAAACCGATAGCGGCGGCAAGTGCGGCCATATTTGCGGATAATTTCCAGAAGCAGATCGCTATTGTCTGCAATCTGGCTATCCGTAACGCGGACAATAATGACATCCCAATCCTGCCCGTCCTGCCGTTCCCGCAGCTCAACCTTGCCAATGCCCAGCCGTTCAAATATCGCGATAAATCCAGCGACGGAACCGGCATCACTCGCATTAATAAAGGCGTAGGCCACGCGCTTGCGGAACAGCTCCAGCGGCTCACTATCAAACCGGTTAATATCACGGTCATAGGCCAGCAGGTTTAAAAGCGGTTCCGGGCAGACCAGTGGATCAAACTGATTAACCGGCCAGACAATCCAGCTGTACACCTCTGCCCAGAATCGACGCATGACGGCCAGCAGCTTGCCCGGCTCGCCTTTACTCATCCAGAACGGCAGCGCCATCCCGGCCATTTTTTTCAGAAAGTCAGTCATTGGCCAGCTCCACAGATAGTGAGGCAAGGCGCGGAACATCCAGCCCGCTGGTAATGTCTTTCAGCGAAAATTCAACGGAATCCGTCTGTGGAAACTGCCGGTGAATCTCGCGCCCCAGCTGCGAGAAAGAAAACCGCGAATATGGCCACGTTTTTTTCACGTCAAAATCCGTGTTTTCCCTGAATGCGCAACGGATCAGGTTTTCTACCCCCGTTTTTAGCGCTGCAGCGTCCTCCGCCGTCATGTTGCTAATGCTGGCCACATAAACCGTCACCGCCAGATCGTGACTGGTTTCCGGCATGGCAAAACACTGCAGGTCGTCACCGTGGCCATGATTGCCCTGCGCGTTGATATAGTCATTTACCGAGTCAATGAACGGCGCAGATGCTACGCCCGAATCTAGCAGCAGATAGGCATTGGCCGTTCCCGCCCCACGCGGGGCATCATGCTCAAAGAAAATGCGATCGATACTTAACGCAGTAACAGCGGCAATCATTGACCGGTAAACCGCGTCTGTGTGGTAATTCCCTACCAGGTTAAACTGATTGCGGCAGCGCTCGCGTAATTCGTCGTCGCTTTCCTCGTCTGCCCCCGGCTTTGTCAGCCAGTCTTCTTCACTCTCCACCTGGCTGATACCATCAACGGCCACCGGCAGAATGCGGTAATACCCCGGCGCTAAGTTATACGCGCCCCCGGTTTCCGTCGCCTGCACAGCGATCAGCGCGCTGGCCGTGCCAGCCGGGATCACGACATCGGCCACCGTGGCCAGCACGTACACTTTCCCGTTAATTCGCTCAGTCTGCACCAGCGTCCCGGCCTTGACCGTTGTCGCCGTTTTGGCATCAGACTTGATAAAACGGATCACACCCTCGGCCGCGCTGGCGGGCTTCGCTGTCACGTTCACCGCCCAGGCCAGCAGGCGCAGAAGCGCGCCGCCTGCCGTGGCAACAAACATATTTGTCAGCACTACCGCCACAAGGGCATCTTTCAGCCACATCACTGGCGCGGTCACAATCGCGGTAATCAGACGCCAGAAAGGCGACATGCGGGATGTATTCGTTACCATCCCTTCATCGGCCACGATGGCATTAAAGCGGGCTTTCACTTCATCTTCCGTCACCGGCATTCCGCTGGTTTTCAGAACCTCTTCAAAATCTACCTGCGGCTTTTCCGTCATAAATCCACCCGTGAAGAAATGCTGCCAAAATCGTAAGTGCTGGCCGTTACCCAAAGTCGCGCCTGGCTTTCTTCGCTAATCGCCGCCGTTCCCGGCACAATGCGTTCATCACTTTCAATCAGTAATTCCAGCTGTGTGAAAATATCCGCGCGCATCGTCGGGCTTCGTTCCGCAATTAATTGCGTAATCAGACCACTTTCCAGAATGGAATGAACAATATCCTGCCCAATGCTTTTGCGGTTATTGCATAATTCAGGTTCATTACCGGCATTAAGAACAAAATCACCGTTTTCAATAAGCAGATCGATATAAAGTAATTCACTCATTAATTCAGCTCCTGCCATTCCATTAATTGCCCCGGCGTCATTGCCTCTTTAGTATGGAAATGCACTTCTCCGATTTTTCGGCTGTTATCCGTCACCGCTTTTGAATTGCTGCTGATTGTTTTATTGATGCCACCCGGTTCAATGCCTTTCAAATCACCGCCCGTCGAAAGCGTATTAGTTAACGGCGAAGCGTTATCGCCTGCCGCTGAAATATTTACGTCGGGAATTTTATTCAGTTTTTCAACAATCCAGTTCCACGATTGCAGAAAACCGCCTTTAATGGTCTGCCAGACATTGTCGAATAAGGACACAATACCGCTGGCCATTCCGCTTAATGCCTGAACAGGTGAAAAGCCGGTCAGCATCGCAACAAAGTTATTCCAGCCATCAGTGATAAATTTCCAGGCAGTATCCCAATGCTTAACCAGCAGATAAACACCTGCCGCCAGCGCCGCGATGGCACCAATAACCAGCAGAATCGGCCAGCTCATGAAGTTGATTGCGGCACCGGTTAAAATAGCCTGCATTCGCACTGCAATCAGGATCCCGCGCATAGCTTTCATCGCGCTAGCCCAGGCCAGTTTTGCTTTTGTGTTAAGCCACGTCCAGGCGGTATCAATTTTCGTGACCGTTGTCAGCAGCTTCCAGATACCAGCCCACCCCAGCATGATGAACTTAGAAACACCGATAACGATATTGGTCATCGCCCCGACAGCAGCAAAGCCCAGCAATGCCATTGCCGCATACCCAATCACGCGCGCAATGTTGGGAAACATCTGCATCCAGCGGGCAAAGGTCTGCCCCATATCCGCCAGGCGGTTCAGCACTGGATACAGCACCGGGATCAGCGTCAGGCCAATGACGGTTTTAATCGCCTGCAGAATGGCCACAAAGCGATCCCACGGTTTAACCAGTTTTGCAGCCATTTCCTGGGTGCGTTTCAGGCCATCAGAGCCGCCCAGCTCCGTGATATTCCGCTGCAGCACGGCAACATTGCCGTAAAGATGCTTAATGACTGCAGAACTATCACCAAACGCGGCATCAAGTTCCGCCTGTGCTTTCAGGTTTCCTTCCAGGCTCTTGCCGTATTTACCCTGCAGCTTGATCAGCATTTCAGGCAGGGACAGCATTTTGCCGGTGGAGTCCGTGAACGACAGCCCCAGCTTTTTCGCGCCATCGAGCGCGCCAGTCATAAAGCCCTCGTATGCGCTGCTGGCTTCCGTTCCCAGCGTCCTGTTTAGCTGCCCCAGCACGGCCAGCTGTTCATCCAACCCGACGCCGTAGTTAGTACCCACGCCGCGCGCGCCTTCCATCAAATCTTTGATAGTGGACATTTCCGCGCCAAAGGTTTTGCGCATGTACACCATCTTGCCCGCCAGTTGTTCCGCAAACTGGACTTTGCCCAGGCGTTCCGCATCGGCGGAGAAGTTGCCAAACATTTGCCCCATAAACTCCGCCGTATCGGCGGCAGTCGATTTAAGAGCAAAGGCCAGGGTATTGGCGACTTTCGTCACTTTCGGCAGCTCCTGCCCCGTCAGGCCAGCGATCGACGCGTTTATACTTTCCGTGGACTGAACAAACGCTACCGCGCTGGCGCCGTAGGTCGTGCTGAATGCCAGGGCATCACGCTGCACCGTTTTCAGCGCACCATCATCAATGCCTTTTGCCGATGCATCGCTGATCGCATCAAACATTTCGATGGCAGGCGACAGCGCACCCTTAATGGCCATACCGACACCGACCAGCCCCAGCACACCACCGCCAATCTGCTTAAATGCCGCATTGGATTTTTCAGCAAAGCCCGTGACATTACCCTGCACCTGTTTTAAAGGACGCGATAATTTGTCAATCAGGCTTAATGTAAAATCTAACTGTTTCATACAGTACCTTTAAATGCGGTATTAATTCCGTTGGCTATGGCAATCGACATATTTTCCCAATAACGATTATCCAGCCAGATAGCGGCGGCAATATCATCAACGGAATCATCACCCTGCGGTAAATAATGGCGGCGTAAAATTAAATATTGTTCGAGTCCGTTACCTTCAATTCCACGAACCCGCTTACTTAGTTTTTTACTTCAATTTCCAGTTCAGGCGCATAAATCTCATTCACCTTCCCAGCAAGCTGAAGTGCAGCGCCCGGACGTTTTAAAATTTCCGCCAGCGCTTCTTTACTTTCTGGCGCAACAATACGATTAAGGTAGTTATGCGCAGGCGATACTTTGTTATCCATCGCCATTTCGTTAATAAATTTGTTGTAGGCGGTCTGGTTCGGTTCAAAAACAATATCCACACCACAAACTGCCAGTTTAATTTTTTCCATTTAATAAATTCTCTCGTAGATTAATTTCATCGACTAACTGGTTATGACGCGCAGCGCACTGCCCGTATATATCCAGATAAATAATTAACAGCTCTGCAGCGTCACGCCCCGTTGTACCAGTCAGGCGCAGCAGCTGTGTGGTGCACTTAGTTTTCAGGTTTTCCTGATAACGCACGTTCGGTACTGGCTGCGGCGTCGTTGTACATGCTGACAAACTCAGCAGACAAACAAACATTGGTAAATACCGGCTTAACCACTTCGGTGCGTATTTCACGCGGTGGCGCATTTTTCAAAGCCTCCAGCTGGTTTTCCAGTTTTCGCCCGGAATCGCTGGCCGCGTCCGCCAGCTGCTTGCCGGTGGCGGTGGCCGTCTTGCTAATGGCCAGATCGATACTGTCACGGTGCCAAGTGGCCACCTTCCAGCCACAGACAAACGCCAGCACGCAGAGGATTGCAGCGAGCACGGCCACACGGTTCATCAGCGCACCCCGTTATGTTCCAGGCTAAAGTGATTGCCGTCAGGGTTGGATTTAAAGCGCCCGCCCCAGCTGCCGCCGATTGACTCCCAGTATTCACCCAATGGCCGGTAATCCTCGGTGCGGGTCATATACTGGCCGTTAATGAACAGATTCAGGTCAATTGCCAGGCGCTTTGTGTGCAGGCTATTCGCAATGCCCGTTCCTTTCTTAGCATTGAGCGCCGCACATTCTGGCGTTCTTTGCGCCTCACCAAAGGTCACACGATATCCGCGTTCATCAGCCCAATGGATCAGATTGGCAACCATCACCGCAAATAACTGCTGTTTTTCACTTAACGTCATTTTCACCGCTCCCTTTCTTTCCTGCCGCCCTGCGGCGGAGATAAATTTCTACGGACTGATAACCGGCAATAGCCAGAATCGTACCTAAGCTGTTAACCGCTAAAGGGCTGGCATCGGGTATCTGAAACAGCACAGCGCCCGCGGCCGTCGAGACCAGACCACCCAGGATCAGGCGACCAAAGAACAAGCGCGGCGTAATAACGTCATCGCTGGTCAATAGTTTCCCGAGTGCGACCATCAGGCCGATAGCAATAAGGGTGTAAAGGCTCTTTTCATGTTCCTGCATCCCTGCCCCTTAACCGATCAGGTTTTCAGTGGCTTCCGCTTCCAGATACGGGACGCCGTTGATATTCACGAATTTCGGACTGGTCACGAAATACTTAATTTTGTGCGTGGTGACGCTGCCGCCCTTCGGATCGATATCCAACAGATTGGACAGCTGCAGCTTATTGCCGAACGTTTCCACCTTGATTTCCTCACTGCCGGCTTTGGCATAAAAGAGAAAATCAACCGGCGCAATACCGCGCCACGAACCGGCCGCGCGGGCTTTTGCCGTCAGCACCTGCAGCACCTTAGTGCTGACTTCAATTTCACCTTCCGCCGCCACGTCGCCATCAGTGAAGCCATCAGGCACACCACGGGTCTGCGCAGCAGCGGTGTTATCCGTGATATCGAGAGAAATTTTCTCGATATGGATAAGATCGCCATCCAGATAGCAGTCAAACGACTGGCCGGAAATGCGTTTGCTCATGCGGTAGCCTCCAGGCTGGCATCCAGCATCAGATTGATAGTGATCTGCAGCGGCACTTCATACGTGCGCACCACAATGTAAATATCCACCGCCTTTTTGCTCTTCCAGACAATCGTCACATCCCCATCCTGCGGCGGCTTCACTTCTCCAGGGAACGACACGCCGTTAATGCTGGCAGCGGTGGACATTTCGCGCAGAGGCTTCATGAACAGCGACTGATTGGCCGCAATGCTGCCCGGTGTACTGTTCAGCGCACGATCGGCAATTTTGCTGATAGCCAGCAGGCGGATACGGCGCGCGGCTTTATCGGCAATGCGCAGCGTTTCGATGGATTGATAATCCCCACCTTCAACGTCCAGGGTGCGGCCATCAGCCCAATAAAAGCCGTCGTAATCCGGATACCACATCGGCACACTAAATCGCTGCGCTTCCAGCGCCTGCAGCGTGGCCAGCTCCAGCACTTCACCGGCGCCATCCAGCGGCAATTCATCACTGCCCAGACTCACCAGCGCGCCGGTTTTTACGCGCGCCGGGCTATCGGCAATAGTCACAGCACGATTGCAAAGGCGACCAGCCAGCACGGCGGGATCGTTACCCCACAAACGCGGAACAAGCTGAACGGCCTTTTCTGCAATACCGTCCTGCAGCGTGGACATACGCGCCAGGTAATCCGCCTGCGCTTCATCTTCCTGCATCCCCTGAGTGGCCAGGATGAACCATACCCAGCGGCCAAACTTCGCAATCAGTTCAGAGCGCAGGGTAACGGCCTGGTTAATGGTGGCTTTCGTCGAAACATCATCAGACAACAGCACCCCTTCAACCGAGCAGGAAGCCTGCGCCGCCTTCACCGCGTCCACCCATGCATCCGGCCCGGCATCATCGGCCAGCACATGGACGAACCCCCACCAGTTCTGGCCAGCGTTCGCCATCGCCACCATCACATCACTTTTCAGCTGGCTGTCACTTTCGCCCAGCAGCTTGTCAAAATCGCTCTGGGTGTTCACCGCCAGCGTTTTGCCTACGTTCACAGCGCCTTTCCCGACAAACAGCACACAGCGTTCAACTTCGTTAGTCTCGCCCTGCAGCTGGTTAATCTGGTTAACGCCAACATTTGGCCAGGTCATGCTTTCCCCTTAATATCCTGCGCGTTCACGTTCCAGCCGTAGCCAATGGCCTGCAGCTGCCGCGCCAGCGCTTTGTTAAATTCATCATCTGACATCCCGAGGAACACACGGGCAGGCAGATCGATTGTCCAGCTGGTTTTCACCGCTTTACCGCTCAATTTCCTGATCAGTAGCCCAGCCTGGTCATAAGGCATTGAGGCGGTTATTTCGCCCAGGGTAGGCTTTTTCCAGCGCTTCCCCCTTCGTACCCGATATCCCAGCGCGCGCAATTTCTTTGCCTGCGCGGCCGTCGCCAGTTTTCCCGGCTTGCCTTTCTGCGACTGGCTGGCGCGATTTACCCGCACATGCATCCCATTTTGTTGGGCATAGCCCACGGTACCAGCGGGTACAGGTTTTTCCCCGTTCCGGTAGCCTCCACCCTGCAGGTAGATTCTTACCGCCTGCATTTCCGGCATTTCCCGGATATGCAGCAGCTTCGGCATATTGCGCAGCATCTTCCCTTTGCGCTTTGTCTTACGCCCCGGCCACGCAGTACCATCCGGCGCGGCCTGATTGCGCACATTGCGCTTTGCAGCGGCGATAACGCCATATTTGGCCATTCGCCACAGTAGGCGCTGGCGCTTGCGCGGCGGCAGTTCCATGTTCGCCAGCGCCTTGCGCAGCTCTGCCAGCTGCGTTTTATTCAGCTCGCCGCCCGCTATCATTCCGGCTCACCGAGTGGCGCACCGGCCTGATCCACGGCATAAATATTGCCAGTGACTGCAGTCCAGATTTCTGTGCTGGCCAGTGACCAGCGTTTACCCTCCCACGGAATAACGCCGTTTTCGTCCTCACGGATCACCAGCTCTTCCGCCATTGGCACGGTAAGCACGATAGTGGCCGTTTCTTCGTCCTCCACCGTGACATCCCACTGCGGATCGGTTTCCGTTATCCCGACATCATCAAACAGGTTGCGATCGGCCTCGTTCAGCCACACGGCCATCAGCGCCATCAGCAGCTGCGGCGCGCACAGCCGATACGGGAAACGCTCCCAGCTCAGCACCGCGTCATAACGGATTACCGCCAGGCGGTACTGCTCCAGCCCCAAATCTTTGGCGGCCGGTATGAACTCCATTTCATCCAGCACACTGTCAAAGCGCTGCATCGCGCGGGCTGGCACGTTCTGCCGAAAAAACGCGGTCAGGCTTTCAAGCTGCGTTTGTGTCTCGCTCATACCTTTTTCACCGTTGCCCGTTTAAGCCCTTTCATGCGACGGATCACCACCGAGGATTCCGCCAGCAGCCCGGCGCGGGTTTCCTGGCTTTCCTGCCCTGGATGGCTATCACGCCGCCCCACCGTGGCAAATTCGCCCATTAAATCCGCCTTTCCCCTGGCAAACACCGCTTTGGTGTACTGTGCGCACAGGCCATTCAGCCCGGCCATTGTTACCCCTGGCACATCTGCCGCCAGGGTGTAACCCTTCGCGCGCCAGCTGGCTTCCACGTTCTCCAGCTCCGCATTCACCTCCACTGCGGCAGCAAGTAGTGCCTGTGCGACAGTGGCGGCATCAATATCAACCGGCAGCGCCCGCTGCGCCTGAAAATCCTTTAGATTCAGGTCTGGCCAAAAGCCGTTATTCGTCAGCGGTTCATCCTGGTAATCCAGCGGCTTGCCACTAAACATAAATCCCCCGAAAAAGGCGGGCTGGCCGGTTTCCACGGCGCAGATGCACGGTCTGTGCGCTGCCCTCCACCGCGCCCGCCTGGCTTGCGGTAGTCGTTAACCCTGCGTCAATTTGCGCAGACGTGCGGCAATAGTCTGCCGGGCGGTTTTCACGCTAATTTTGAAATAATGCTTTTCAGCAATAGCCAGCAGTTGATCGGCTTTTTCCAGCGTTTCCACATCGTCCACCCCAGCAGCCGTTTTCCGCCCATCTTCCCCGCGCAGCAGCTCCAGCCCGGCGAATTTGAACCACTTAGCGGTGATCTGCTCATGCAGCCGCCAGGTGTTTGCCACGCGGTCAAAGGTGCGCGAGAAATACGGCTCAATACTTTCCCCGCGTCCGGCAGATTCCTCCGCCCAGGCCAGCATCGTATCGGCCACAAACGTAGGAAAATTGCTGCGCAGCCGCTCCGGCGTGGCCTGCTGCTGGCTGATTGCGATATCAGCCCAATCCAGCGCCTTTTCCAGCTCGCCTACGTCAAACAGCCAGATCACGCACCAGGCCAGTATCGGGTTGGCGTAGCTTTGCCCGCTTGCCAGATAGGCTTCCACGGTAGGCATCCAGCGCGGCAGCAGCACATCACGCTTTAACGCGACACGATCGGCGATCAGCGGCAGGCTTCGGGCCAGCGCCACATCTTTTTCAAGTGCGGCAATCAGTACGTGCATACTTTCGCGGCTGTCCACTGCCTGGCTTTGTTTCAGGCGCTGTTCCGTGGCGATGCGCTGGCTGTGCCGTTGCGCGGGTGAAAGTGCCATTTATCAGCCCTCCGGTTGCTCTGTGACGGTGCCGATTGTTACCGCGCTTTCATCAATCGCGGCGTACAGCTCCGGCTCTTCAACCGCATAGCCTTCGTTGCGCAGGTATTTGTTTTCGTACTGCTTACGGTCTTCAACAAACTCCGCTTTACGCTGGCGCGTGTTGCGCTGGGTGTAGATGTGCAGGTTGCTCAGCGGTGTAACCACCATGCGTTTACCTGGCATGAACGGCGGGATAATGGCCTTACGGCCTGCAATAGTGCTGCCCAGCATCTGCGCCGCAATCTTCTCAGACGGGCGATCTGCTGCCTGATACAGTCGGTACTGCTCCGCTGCCACCAGGTCAGCGCCAACCAGCACCACCAGGCGCGGGTCATTACGGAACTGTGCCGGGATTTTGGTGTTAATCAGATCAGACGCCATAGCATCAAGGCCGCGGTAGTCGCCTTTATCATCAAGCACAATCGGATCGGTCATAATCTGATTGCCACCGTTGAAGGACTTCATGCGGGCATGCCAGCCAATATTCACATCCTCACCCATCGGGTTAGCGACCGGATCAGTGGTTTTGGCCACGCTGGTACCGTTGAAGCCGATGCGCAGCATATCCAGCGCAAACGCCTGATTAGAGAAAGTCTGCACCAGGTTGAAAAACTCGTTTTCCTCGCGCCCGGCGTTAGCCCAGACTGACAACAAATCCCAGCGCAGCGCGGCGCAGCTGTCCGTTTCAACCAGCTTATAGTCGTTACCATCCACACCAACACGACGCATAAAACGCCCGGTTTCATTACGCCCGGTATGCAGTGCGGAAGAACCCACGGAAACCACCTGGCCGGACAACTGATCCACATCGGCGCAGGTAATCATGTTCAGAAACTCGACAGCCTCCAGCAGCGCCAGACGTAGGCTGGTTTCCTGCGGGTCAGTCAGCGAGAAATAAAGACTCGCATCTTCCTGGCCATAACTTTTAGCCAGACCTGTGCAATATTGTTGCATCAGGTTTCGTGCACGTTGATTTAAAAACATAAAACTCCCTCGCTATAACGCGATAAATTAGTTAATCGTTAAGATGTTAAGCGCGGCGAATTAAATATATTTAAACTGCCCCGCTTTCCCCGGAATATTACGCCCTTTATTCGCACCGGGACTTTTATCCAGCGCACTAAAACGCTTAACAATTTCTTCTGCATTATCGCGAATAGCCGCAAACTCTTTGGTATCTACTACTTCGGAAATCATATCTACATCTTCCGACACTGAATTAAGCTGGGCTTCAATTTTACCCACGCGGCCTTCAAGTTCATTAAGAGCGCTAGCCAGTGCCTGAAGTTTATCGTCACTCGCTGGCGCATCTTCCGGTTGCGTTTCATCTTCAAACTTCGGCTTAATACCAAACAATTTCTGCCAGTTCTTCATCTTCTCTTCCTGTTTAATTTTGCCATCATGGGAAATTACACAACTGTAATATCCCCGTTTCGATAATTTGCGCCGCGTGCTAAAGCGCAGCCGTGTAGTGCCAACACTGGCGGGTGTATCAGTCACCGCCAGCCCCTTCAGGTATGTACGCCCACTGCCGCGCCAGTTCTCTTCCGGTTCGATAGAGAAGAAAAGCAGCTGATCTTCATGATTGGCAAAAATCAGGCGCATATTCGGGCAAAGGCTTACATATAATCGCGCCAGCCCATCATCACCGTCGTGCCAGGTGGCTTCCAGCACCTCACCAAAATTGCCGCAATCATCTTCATGTTCCGGCCAGATTAATGCGACATAGTGGCTATAGTCATAGGTTTCCCCCATATCAATAATCCACTGTCGTTTAATATCCCGACCATCGACGGTATCCCCTTCGGTAGCAACACACAGCCAGTCAGTTTTTAAATGAGACATATCCCCCCTTCGCGTTCTCACTGACGCTGCAAATAAATTATTGCTAATTAAACCCGGCAGCGCATTACGCTTTATTCTGTTCAATTCGGATATAAGCCATTACCGAACAGGCACGAATTAACCGCGCCGTTTTTTATCGTTGGCCACGGCATAATTAAATCTATGGCTAAATACTCAGAAGAACTAAAAGGCGTTGCGCGCGCTCTTTACCTGCGCCGCTATACGCCAAAGGAAATTGCATCAGAATTAAATCTGCCGAATACGCGGATCGTTTACTACTGGGCAGAAAAAAACGGCTGGGCGAATTTACTCAGCCATGAAAGCACAGAAGAAGCGATTGAACGCCGTTACCAGCTGCTTGCCAGCCGCGACAATAAAACCGATCTCGACCTGAAAGAAATGGATTTGCTGATTGCTCACGCCACGAAGCTGCGCGCACAAAGCAATAAGCATAAAGAGAAGATGGCCAGCGGCCAGGGGAACGGGCAAGCAGCTGCAGCGCGCGACGGTGGAGACGACGAACCGCGCAGTAAACGCAAATACAAGAAAAACGATATTTCATCACTCACCCAGGACGACTTTGACACCTGGGCAGACGAACATCTTTTTGGTTATCAGAAGCACCTGCGCCAGAACATTGGCCAGGCGGTGCGCAATATCCTGAAAAGCCGCCAGATCGGCGCGACCTGGTACTTTGCATTTGAAGCGTTTGAAAATGCGGTCATGACCGGCGATCCGCAAATCTTCCTTTCCGCATCAAAAGCGCAGGCGGAGGTTTTCCGCTCTTACATCGTCAACATTGCAGAGCAGTATTTTGGCATCACACTGACCGGCAACCCGATCCGCTTAAGCAACGGTGCAGAGCTGCGTTTTCTTTCCACCAACAAAAACACCGCGCAGTCATACAGCGGCCATTTGTACTGTGATGAATATTTCTGGGTACCGAACTTTGCGCGCCTGAACGAAGTGGCCAGCGCAATGGCCACACACGACAAATGGCGCACCACCTACTTTTCCACGCCATCCGCCAAAACGCACCAGGCGTACCCGTTCTGGACAGGTGAAGAGTGGAAGCAAGGCAGCAAGAAACGCAGCGCCATCAAATTTCCGTTATTCGATGAAATGCGCAACGGTGGCCGACTCTGCCCGGATGGCCAGTGGCGCTACATCATCACGATGGAGGACGCGATCGCCGGTGGCTTCAACCTGGCCAACATAGAGAAACTGCGGAACCGGTACAACGAAACCACGTTCAACATGCTCTATATGTGCGTGTTCGTGGACAGCAAAGATTCTGTTTTCAGCTTCTCCGACCTGGAAGCCTGCGGCGTTGAAATTGAGACCTGGCAGGATCATGACCCGGACGCAGCGCGGCCGTTCGGCAATCGCCCCGTATGGGGCGGCTTTGACCCGGCGCGCAGCGGTGATTTGTCCTGTTTCGTGATAATCGCCCCGCCTGAACTGGCTGTGGAGAAGTTCCGCGTACTGGCGGTGTTCAACTGGAAGGGCATGAACTTCCGCTGGCAGGCAAAGCAGATCGAAACCCTGTTCAAAAAATACAACTTTACCTATTTAGGCGTCGACGTGACAGGCATCGGCCAGGGTGTTTTTGACAACATCCAGCACTTTGCCATGCGCGTGGCCGTTCCGATCCGCTACGACCTGAACACCAAAAACCAGCTGGTACTGAAAGCCGCCGATGTGGTCGAAAGCCAGCGTATTGAGTGGGATAAAAACCTGAAAGAGATCCCGGCCAGCTTTATGGCCATTCGACGCACCACCACGCAAAGCGGCAATGCCATGACCTTTGTCGCAGACCGTAGCCCCGAAACTGGCCATGCGGAATCCTTCTGGGCGATTACTCACGCCCTGCACAACGAACCGCTGAACTATGAAAACAAACCAAAATCCCGCTGGGGAGTGAAGAAGGCAGCATGAAGAAAAAGAAATTTGTGAAACGTGGGCAGCGCGCCCAGCAGTCAAAGAAAATGAGCATTATCTCTTTCGGCAAGCCGGAACCGGTACTGACTACCGGCACGGATTACCGGGATATCTGGTACGACAATGGCGCTGACCATTTCACGCAGCCTATTGACCGCCTCGCGCTGGCACAGCTGATTAATCTCAACGGCCAGCACGGCGGCATCATCCACGCCCGCAAAAATATGATTATGTCCGATTACCTGGGCGGCGGTCTGACACACGACGAGCTGGAAGCGGCGACCTTTGATTTTCTGACCTTTGGCGACGTGGCGATCGCAAAAGTGCGCAACGGCTGGGGAGACGTGATCGGGCTGGAAGCGCTGCCCGGCCTTTACCTGCGCCGCCGTAAGGTTCGCGATGCGGATCGCAACGTGCCGGGTGATTACGTGGTACTGCAGGAAGGTGAACCACTGATTTACCCGGAAGAGGACATTATTTTTATCAAGATGTACGACCCGCAGCAGCACATTTACGGCCTGCCTGATTACATCGGCGGCGTACATTCTGCGCTGCTGAACAGTGAGGCCGTCATTTTCCGCCGTCGCTATTACCACAACGGCGCCCATACTGGCGGCATTCTGTATACGCGTGACCCCAGCATGACGGACGAAATGGAAGAGGAAATTGAACAGCAGCTGCGCGACAGCAAAGGGATCGGTAATTTCTCCACCATCCTGGTGAATATCCCTGGCGGAGAAGGTGACGCCATCAAGTTCATCGAAATGGGCGATATTTCGGCCAAAGATGAATTTGCCAGCGTGAAGAACATCAGCGCGCAGGACATACTGAACGCCCACCGCTTCCCGGCCGGGCTGGCGGGTATCGTTCCGCAGAATACCGCAGGGCTGGGCGACCCGGAAAAGGTCGAACGCACATACAAAAAAAACGAGGTACGCCCCCTACAGCGCCGTCTGGCGATGTCGGTGAACAGCGATCCCGAAGTTCCGCCGCGCCTACATCTAAATTTTGCAGATGAATCAACTGATAAGGGTGCAGCATGAGGCGAAACAGGCTAAAATCCAGGCATATTTTGACGGCCGGAGAATGGAACATGCGCGTACTGAAAATTGAATGCCCGGAATGTGGCGCAAAAGCCGTAATCCGTAAAACCAACCGGAAACACCGGCAGATAGCGGATATCTATTGCGCCTGTTCAGATGTGGAGTGTGGGCATACCTTTGTTATGAATTTGACGTTCTCCCACACTCTTAGCCCCAGCGCTAAAACGGGCGACGCTCTGGTTCAGCAGCTGCTTAACTCACTTTCCCCGAACCAAAAGCAAATGGCACTGGACTTACTTAAAGCCGCACCCGCCGCGTGAAACGCCCCCGCTCTGGGGGCTTTTTTCATCATAGGCATCCAGCTTATTTTGCAGATCGGCCGTCAGTTCTCCCAGCCATTCCAGCGCGACATCTTTTTCATCACCAGAGCAGCCGCCCCTTGATACCAATTTGGTGAATAAGGCGATACGCCGCAGCGCTATCGATTCAAACAATAAATCCTGCACAAGCATCCTCCCATGCAACAACTGTATGTTTATACAGTATAAATTTAAGCACGTAATGTGAAATGTAATTTTTCAAATTTCACCTATTAATTGATATATTTCACACGGTTATAGCGTTCACAACGCCTACGCCCACCCCGGCCACAACTCTTGTCCAGCCTCCCCTTTTCTTTCCTGCAGCCGTCCATTTTTATAAAACAACGCAGAGCGGCCATAAATCAGCCCGCCGCCACGCATCAAAATGGCTATTTCTTCATCAGAACCAACATACCCCCGTTTATGCAGTTCCAGTTTTAACCGCCTCCGGGTTCCACCCTCCGTACAGTTATTGACAGAACTCCAAGGGTGATTAAGGTCAAGGTCAAAAGCAGCCTCCGCTGCCGCTTCGGCTAACTTCGCAACCTTCTGCCACTTCACCAGGCGCGTACAAATCTCAGAATCTGGCACGTGAGGGGAATAGATGCCCTGGACGCGCTGCACGTCCTCCGCATATTCATTACCCTGTTTCGTTATCTCATAGGCCAGGCGAACGGTCAGATCCTTACGCGCAACAAACGCCCCGCCCTGGCATTCGGTGTATGCGCGCCAGTCACCTACGTCAGCAGCAAAACGCACGTTGTCCATATCTTCCGTGGGTAGAATCTGCTCTTCCCCCGGCAGGCGGCGCAGTTCACGCCAGACCGTGACCGGCGCACCACCAATCTGCTGAAACTGGCGAATGCGCCAGCGGGATGCCCAGGCCGAAACCGCTTTGGCCATATCGCGCAGGTTCTCCCCGGTTTCATCATCGGTTTCGCCGTCTAGGGAAAAACCATCAATATTTTTCGAAATATATTTGGCGATATAGCCGGTGGCTGACCCCTTTTCCGGATCGATAGGCTCAACGTGAAAACGCGCCTTAAGCGCGTGGGGTGTCTGTAACTCTTCTGAATCGGTGATTCTGGCGTGATAGCAGAGAATATCGCGCACCACATCAACATCTTGCGGGCGCATAAAAAGAAGCATGTGCCAGTGTGGTGTGCCGTCATGGTGTGGCTCTACAACACGGAAGCCAAAAGCATGAATACCGGCGCGAGAGATCGCCGCGCGGGCTTTAGCCCATACGCCGCATAAATAACGCTGGGTATCCTGCGGGCTGCAGCCGTTCCACTGCGATACAAAACCGCCCTTGCTATGTACTGCATGGAAGCGTGAAGGCGCTGTGATGGTGTAGAACTCGCCCGCCAGCCCCTCTTCGTTTGCGATATCTTCAAACCCGCGCATACGCACCATTAGTTCACAGCGACGTATCGCCGGATTGGCCACGCTGCCGTGAACCATATCAGCCAGCGATACTCGATCGCCCTGGTCGTTAATCAGGTCGAATTTTCTGAAAAACTCCGCATTACGCTTTTTCTGCTCTACCCACTCGCCCAGGGTGCTACGGGAAACATACGCGCTGGCCGCTTTCTGCACCTGGCCAACGGCGATCGCGAAATGCTCGCGCTGCACATCACGCGCGCGTTTCAGGCGTAACCGCCACCATTCAGGGGCAATCATGCGCAAAATGCCAGATTCAGCTTTTGGCTGATCCAGCTGGCCTTTGGCCTCAAACTCTTTCCAGTACGGTGGCTGATTGTTCAACATCAGAGAGCATTCACCAAGATTGCGGTATGCCTCCAGGGTGCGGTGATACAGCTCCAGTTCATCTTCCGTGCCGGCCGGCAGCTGATCAGCAAAGTCATACAGACATTCCGCCATCCAGCGCGATACCTGATCGGCCAGCTTTTTCAGCTCGGTACGGTCAAGGGATGGCAAGCGCCCCAGCGCCTTACTGAATGGAAGATCTGAAACGTCAGCGGCCAGCTTGTAGCGCGCGGCTACTTTGCGCAGGCGTGGCAATACGTTCCCGCCGATAGTCTTGCGCAGGAACGTATTGGCACGACGGCGCCCATCACGGCCAGCCAGCAGCTTTTCGTAACGGCTACCAAAATACCCGGCTAACCAGTCGGGTATCTCGTGAAGGTATTGTGAGCGCCAGGCGTAATCCTGCGGGTTTTTAGCCCACAGGCGGCGCTCTGTGATTGTTGCGCCTGCAGGCGTACCCGGCGCGAACGTGTCACGCCGCCAGCTATCGACGGCATGACATTGTTCATTAATGGCCAGCGTCATGCTGCACCCTGGATAGCTGGCGATTTAAGGATCAGCTCGGCGGCAATTTTCTGGCTATCAGCTGCAGCACCAACGCTTCGCGGGGCATTAATACGAATAGCCTGAAAACCAGCATAAAGACAGCGCACGGTTTCAAGGTCGCTGTTTGACGCAACGACATTAATCCCAGCAGCAGACAAGCGGCGCAACTTCCGTGACAAGCGCCCCTGATCCATATGCGAGAAACCGCGCTCGTGATAGGCGGTGAAGTTCCCGGACTCAGTCAGATAAGGCGGATCGCAATAAACCACGTCGTACCCATCCCGAACCATATCAAGGGTTTCTGAATAGCTGGCACATACAAACGTGGCGCGCTTAGCCTTTTCGGCAAACGCTTTAATTTCGTTTTCTGGGAAATATGGTTTCTTGTATTTGCCGTAAGGAACGTTGAAGCGGCCGGATTTGTTATACCGGCACAGACCGTTAAAGCCGTGGCGGTTCAGATAAAGAAACAGCGCTGAGCGCCACTCTGGATCGTCGTTATGGTTGAAAGAATCGCGGTTGTCGTAATAGCCTTGCTCGCTGTTATATTTCTCAAACAGAAGCGCAGCACGGTCAATTAGATCAAACGTATTAGTGGCCGCTTCACGGTAAAAACCAATTAAATCCGGGTTAACGTCTGCAATCAGATATTCGTCATACTCCGTATTCATCATTACAGAGCAGGAACCGGCGAACGGCTCCACCAGGCGCTTACCTTCCGGCAGGTGCTGCAGCAGTTGCGGCATCAGGCGGGCTTTGCTGCCCACCCATTTCAGCGGGGTTTTAACGGCCATAATCACCCCCGCAATTCAGCAAGTCAGATACGCCGCCAGATACAACATAGGTTAACGCCTCAAGCGGGGACATTGTGCGGATAGACAGAACCACCCAGCCATCAGTACCCGCGATGACTTCATTTACCGGCAGAACATGGGTAATGGCTGCAGCCCACTCCCGGCCAGTATATTTTCCGTGTTTCCACTCGCACAGAGAAAGGAGATCCCCAACCTTATAGGAGCGGTCATTCTTACGCAGTTCGGCTTTCTTCTGGCCAGCAACAACCGCGTTAAGGTATTTAGGTGCGATTTTTACCTGGTGAATTTTGATAGTCATACAGCACCACCTTTAAACATCTCTTCGGCTATCAGTTCGGCGCTCAATTCATCAAAACAGCGTACTGCAGCAATGGCTTGTGCCAGGCTTTCCGGTGAAGGAAAAAAAAGCCCCGCTTTCGCCGCTTCTTCTTTCCGACGCGCACGCAGTTCATCCAGCCCAGCCAAAGTACGTTTCATGTTTCCGTGGGCCTCAAGTCCCCAAATCAGACGATTCAGTTCAACGTCAGTCAGACGCTCATTCAGTTCCATGCCGCGCCTCCTTTACTGCTGATAGCTGCAGCCTCTTCACGAATCAGTTCGATAATTTCTACGGCGCTCAAACCTTCAACGGCGGCGTGCGTGGCCAGCTTATCCAGGCGGGTAGAAAAGAAATCTGCGGCGGCAGTTCTGCCGTCATGCACGGCGATTTTCAGCATCTCCTGGAAGTTAGCCGCGGGAGTAGAAACGGTAATATCTCTGCGAATCTGGGCCATATCGGTTTCCTTAAGGCAAAAGAACCCCCGGCCACCAAAGCGATGGCCAAAAATTCAGGTAGCTAATTAGTGAAGAAAGGTGGTGTTAGTGACTGCGGTATAGTTCGGTGCCGGTATTCGGTGCAATTCAAAAGCATGCCGCCACCACTCCTGGATCATTGCCTTAATTTCACCAGCACCAAGCGAACCAGCGGCATAGAAAACCGCGCGGATTCCGGCAACGGCTTCAATCTGTGATTCTTTGCTTTCGGCCTCGCGGTATACGCAGCACCAGAAAGCAGCGTTAAGCGCAAGCCAATGGCGCTGATTAGTAAGATGCTCGGTATCGTTAAAAAAGAATGGATGCAGACTTATCCGACCATTTGCGACGATGCTCTTATCAAAAAACGCTTCCTCGTATTCGAATGGAACACGCCACGCAGATAGCTCTTTTGCCAAAATCTTGCGATCAACTGAAATAATGCTCATTCCTGAACTCCCTGCTGTTTTGCCAGCATTGTCAATACTGCGTTCGGTGCGACAACCATCTGCACCTCGCTGTTATGGATTGGATTGCACTGCTTGCGCGGTTCAGACCGTGCAGCTGTGCGGCGGGAAAAGTCGCTATCACGCAACGAACCGAAACCCTCAAACGTAACGCGCGCATGGGAAATGCCCTGGCGCAGCTGAATCATCGCCCGATAGTCGAGGCGCTCGAACAGCTCCCGCCAGCTGCAGCGGCTTAATGCTGCTTTGAACACATCAGATCCGGAATTAACGCCAGCAGCGTGAAGCACTACGCCGCGCCATTCCGATGTTAACTTGTCCCACCAATCCGCCGCTGCGCTGCTGTTACTAAAATGCTTGCGCCGAATGCGCGCCAGCTGCGCCAGGTTCTTTTCCTGCTGTGTCTTGTTAACGGCCATTGCGCCCCCTTGCCAGAATCGCGGCGATGGATGAAACAAAATGCAGGACGCGGCCAGCTTTCTGCGGCTGGTGAGCATTGACGTTGAATTTGTAGGAGTGGCCAGGGTTCCAGCGCTGTCCGTTCGGCAGCTCCAGCCAGCCAGTGGAACCGCTGGCCAACTGTGGCGGCGGTGACTGGCGTTTGAGGTAAGTAACAAACGGTTTTATATTCATAGCGATCCCTCACATCAGGCCAGCAGCGCCGCTTGTCACAACATCGACAGCAGCGGCCAGAACCGGCGCGGATTGGAAACGGCTTTCGACGGCATACGCCAGCACTGAAAGGCTGCGGATAGCGTCACGGGCACGATCAAGGATTTGATTCTTACGGTCAGCGGTCATGCGTTCTTCTGATACCGCTTGCCCAGCAATCGCGCCAACGTGGGCGGTAGCTGTCAGCGCGCAATACTGCATATTTTCGCCGGTAGCGTTATTTACCGGTACAGATGGCAGGCAGTTGATTTGGCTCAACAGCCCATCAAGCAAGCGCGCATCTTCGGTGTAATCGGTAATAGCCAGCAGCTCGTCACAGGTAAGGCGATGCGGTTGAACCGGGTTTAACTTATTGCGCAGGATCTGTGGACGCATACCAATAGCAGCGGCCACATCTTCCAAATTGTGCGACAGCGTAAACGCTCGGCAAGCAGCATCAAAATGTGCATGTTTGGAAGTTTGGTAATCAAACATAGTCAGCACCCTCTCAGCGTTTCAAAATCGAGTCAGTTAAGTACGATGTTGCAACCCGCAAGAGCGTCTATGGTCATAGCCGCAATATTGATCATCACTTTTTCACGCTTTTTATCTTTACGAAGGCGGTGTCTAACTAAACGGCCATCGGCAAGCATTGCATTGATGGTATCGATGGATAACCCTGTGAGTTCGCTATACTTTTCTACTGATACAGATGGTACTGCCAATGTGATTGAAATATGGTTAGTCATAAGGCAACATCTCCCTTTTTAGCTGTGTTGAGTGATAATGAACCCTCGTTAATCACATTTTGAAATCACGCAGACTATATGATCACATTTTGAAATCGTCAACCTAAAAAGTTGTCAAGGTGAAATCAATGGACTTTAGTACAGGTGGAAGAGGTGCAATTGAAAGAATGGTGGAAGCCTATGGCTTCACCACTAGGCAGTTGCTATGTAAACAGTTGGGCGTTTCGAAAAGCAGCCTAGCCACCAGATACATGAGAGATTCGTTCCCTTCTGATTGGGTTATCCAATGTGCCCTTGAAACAGGCTCATCACTTGAGTGGTTAGTAACCGGTATCGGAAGTATGAAAAACGACTTAACTTCCGATGTAGTCCGTTTACCTCACAAAAAAATTATCGAAGGGAAAATGCTCGACTCTTCTTTTTATTTTTTTGACAAAGCCTTGTTGCCACAAGACCTGTATAAACCTGTAATTATTTCGGAAGGTAACGATATTTTCCTTACGGACTTCGGCTTCACTGAATTAACTGATGGGAAATGGATTCTTGAAATTGAGGGTAAAATGAGCATCCGCAGCATTACTCGAATCCCGGTGGGAAAAATTAAGGTTGATAACGACAAATCTTCTTTTGAGTGTTCTTTGGAAGATATAAAAATTATAGCAAAGTGGCATTCCACTCTTTTTTCCCATTAATATTCGCTACTGGAAAATCATTATGACTAACACAAGCAATAAAGTTGAACGTGGTATCATTACCTTCTTTGATTTTGAGAAATTCGGTCTTTATCAGATATTACAAGGAAAGCCACCAAAGTTAATGGAGTCAAATATGGACTCAGTTTTGGAGGGTTTAAGAGAGTGGATCTCTTCTCGTTCAGTTTTACAGTCTGTACCGTGGGGAAATCAAAGCAATCGAAGAATTAAAGCTTTTTGTAAAAATCTATCTTATGATAAAGAAACAGGTGATTATTTATTTGTTATCTGGAAAACGATCGGAGATAGTAAAGGTGATATCCAAGGTATAGAAGCCAATAGCATGATAGATGAAACCTCAGACAATGTTGTTTCAGCTTCTGAAACGCAGGATGGAAAAAATTACATCTGGGGTCTTCCTTGTTACTACTGGGTTATACCTGAATACAATAAAGTTGCTTCCATTAGATTTCCTAGCTCCTATGCTGACACGGATCTTTTCTGTCAATACATAAAAGCTTACGTTGATTATAGGTTTGAGGATCCTTGTAAAGTCATTCATGATATAGAAATACCGCGGAAAGGTAATCCTGAACCCTCAATGTTCAAGCGGGTATTTTTTAAAAAAGGAAAACATAGCCTAACTTTCAAAGTTTTGGCAAAACAGACGCGAAAAATAACAAAAGGTGCAAATATTGCAGAACTTTGCAAAAAGATCACACATATAGTTTATCATGATGTGATTGAAACTAACGTTCCTGACTCAAGAACAGAATGGCAGAAATTATTTGATAAATTTGGAGGCATATTTTCCAATAGTTCTCCTGTGTTATCGAAAAGACATAAAGTTGAATTATTAGTAGAAGGCCAACCTTCGCCGGAAGAGTTTGAACGACTAATTGAAGAATATTTGGAGGATTACGATCCAGTAGAAATCTCAGAAAATGACGTTACTGTTTCCGATGATAGCACTGATGAGAAACAAGATAAAAATCAGGTACGTATAGGCTTTAAGGTTAATGGTAAAAACGGTGCAACTACCTGGCTTGACGAATATGTTTTACGTCATGAAATTTATACTAGCCTTGGTAATAGAAACAAACATTATTCTTCATCTTATTTGTTGAGTATAGTTAAAAGCCATAGAAAAGATTTAATTGATTATTTAAAAGAAGATAATATTAAAGAAACGGATGAAGAATTAAGTTATACTAAAGCAGATAACGACGGAGAAGGGAACGTTACAGGTTTGGGGGCTTAATATGATATTAAAACATTGGAAAAAGCATCTCTTGTTAATAGCATTGTTTGGTTATATCGCTATTAACTTTGGTGCGCTTTATAAATATAGTGATATAAAAGATGTGTTATCTACATTGCAAAATATATCAGCCATGATTTTTACTATTGCCGGAATTTGGCTCGCATACATATACCCTAAAGCAATCTCTGCAATTGTTAAGCCATCTACTTTAAATAGAGAAAGACTTGGTGATACTTCATCAAGTAATGAGGTGGTCATTTCAGAAAAACCTCTGACAACTGAAGAAAGAAAATCCATAGACAAAGATATCAAGCGTATCACCATGATCGTTGAGACAATTATTGTTTCTGCTTTTGTAATATTCGCCATCGTTTTAATTAACGCATTTAAACCTATTCTTTCTAACTTTGACTTAGTTAAAAACAACTTAGAAATATTCAATAAATTTGGTTGTTTCGTATCACTTTCCTTAGTCTATTTACAGCTAGTATCTTTATTCACGATTATTTCTAGCAACGTAGTTTTCTTGAACGACATTCATAATGAGAAAAATGATAACGAACTTAATCGACTTAAATAATCAATGTTTAAGTCGATGTTTCTTATACATTGACACTGTATATATGACCAGTAAACTCTCCTAAATTTTTAGGAGAGTTTATGGCTATAAGAAAACAGAATAATGGAAAGTGGTTATGTGAATGCTACCCTGCCGGACGTTCTGGACGCAGGATACGAAAACAATTTGCAACCAAAGGTGAGGCAATGGCCTTTGAGCGCCACACAATGGATGAAACCGCCTCTAAACCGTGGCTGGGTGATGTTGTTGATCGCCGCTCTTTAAAAGACATTGTGAACCTCTGGTATAAACTGCACGGTATATCTCTTTCGGCTGGCGAACACGTATACGGAAAACTACTGCTGATCGTAGACGCACTAGGAAACCCTCAGGCTACATCGCTAACCCCAAAAATGTTTGCTCATTACCGCGATAAACGCCTAACCGGAGAGATTTATTTCAGTGAAAAATGGAAGAATGGCGCTAGCCCTGTAACGGTTAATCTTGAGCAAAGTTATTTAAGTGGTGCCTTTAGTGAACTGATACGCCTAGGCGAATGGCTCCAGCCAAACCCTCTTGAAAACATGCGAAAATTTACCATTGCTGAAAAGGAAATGGCCTGGCTGACTCATGACCAGATTGCAGAGCTTCTGTATGACTGCCAGCGTCAGAACGAGCTGTTGACGCTGGTTGTGAAAATTTGCCTCAGTACAGGGGCTAGATGGAGAGAAGCTGTCAATCTGACAAGGTCTCAGGTAACGAAGTACCGCATCACCTTCACCAGAACGAAGGGAAAGAAAAACCGAAGCATCCCTATCAGCAAGGAGCTATATGAAGAGATCACCGCTCTAAAGGGGTTCAAGTTTTTTGATGATTACTATTTTCAATTTGCATCAGTGATGGATAAAACTTCTATCATCTTGCCGCGTGGCCAGCTAACACACGTTCTTCGCCACACCTTTGCAGCTCACTTTATGATGTCCGGGGGAAACATACTCGCCCTGCAAAAAATACTGGGGCACCACGATATAAAAATGACTATGCGCTATGCCCACCTCGCGCCAGATCACCTTGAAACTGCGTTAAGGTTTAACCCCTTAGCTACTATGCAAAATGGCGATAAAATGGCGGCAGCGGTTGCCACTCCCTAATCTTTAATACTCCTAACTACTCTTTTAACTTATTGATTTTAAAATAAGTAATTGTTTTTCTTAACCCATTTATATAAATGGGTTTTTTGTTGCCTGAAATTCAGTTAACTATAATAAAATCAATACATTAAACTCGATTCGCTTGCATCCCCTCCCCCCTATCCCATACTGAGAGAACACGCACCGAACTATGAGGTGACCTATGTTATTAGCAGGCAAAGTCGCGATTATCTTCGGCGGCAGCGGTGCTATTGGCGGCGCGGTAGCGCATGCCATGGCCCGCGAGGGCGCGCTGGTGCATCTCGCGGCGCGCCATCAGGATAAGCTTGACGCGGTGGCGGAAAGCGTGCGCGCGCAGGGGGGCACTGTCAGCACCTTTACCGTTGACGTACTCGATGAACAGGCGACGCAGCGGCGCGTCGCGCAGCTGGCCGAGCAGTCTCACGGCATCGACGTGGTGGTGAACGCGACCGGCTTTATGCATGAGCAGGGAAAACATCTGGAGCGGCTCTCTCTTGCCGAGTTCAGGCAGGGGATCGATCCGTTTCTGGCCGCCCAGTTTATTATCGCCAAATCGACTGCCCCCTATCTGGGTGGACGCCGCCAGGGGGTGATGCTGACCGTTGTCGCCCCGGCAGCCGCGATGGCAATGCCAGGACATCTGGGACATATCGTGGGCTGTGCGGCAACGGAGGCGTTTATTAAAGCGCTGGCGAGCGAACTTGGCCCACGCAATATCCGCGTGCTCGGCGTACGTTCACACGCAATTATCGGGGCCGTAGAGGCGGGTTCCTATACCGGTGAGATCTTTCGCCAGAAGGCGCAGGCGATGGAACTCACCGTCGACGAATGGCTGGGCGGCGCGGCGCAAGGCACCCTGCTTAAACAATTGCCTACGCTCGAGCAGGTCGCCGGCGTGATAACATTTTTGGCCGCTGACGCCGCCGGGGCCATGACCGCGACTATCGTCAACGTGACCGCTGGCGCGACGCTGAGCTAGCGCAGATTCTCCCCGGCAATGCGCCCCACCATGTTGCGAATATCCTCGCGCGCCAGCGGCTGGCGGTCGGTGACAAAATGCAGCGTCATGCCTTCGATAAAGGCGTCCAGCGCACGGGCCGTCGCCGGGTCAAACCACTGCTCCAGCGTCTGCTGGCTGCGCGTCATCCAGTTCTGCATAATCGCTTTCATCGACGGCGTACTGCTCGCCAGCGCGTACAGCTGATACATCAGTGTCATATTCTTTGGCGTGGTCACCTGGCTGCTGAAAATGATGCCAGCCACGGCATCGCAGGCTTCCGTAGTGTTGGTCACATGGGTGAAAAACGCCGTGTACTCTTCTGACATCCGCTCGGTAAAGGTGCGAAACGCCTCGCCCAGCAGCGCTTCAATGCCGTCGAAATAATAGGTCATCGACCCCAGCGGCACATCGGCGCAGGTGGCGATTTTACGGTGCGTAACCGCATTAATGCCATGCGTGGCGATCGTCTCCAGCGTGGCATCAACAATGCGCTCCCGGCGCAGCGGGTCATTCGGTCGACGAGCCATAATTCTCCTCATTCAGATTATGTACAAATGTACACAGTCTTGTTAGTGTTGTCTGCACACTTTCCGACCCGACGCGAATGGATGACAACGTTAACTTCCCGTAAAGCCCTACAGCTGCGAATGTGGGCGCTCTTTATGTTCTTCTTTTTACCCGGTTTATTAATGGCCTCCTGGGCTACGCGTACGCCTGCGATCCGCGATATTTTATCGGTTTCCACCGCCGAGATGGGCATCGTGCTGTTTGGCCTGTCGATTGGTTCGATGAGCGGCATCCTTTGTTCGGCCTTTTTGGTGAAACGATTCGGGACCCGCGCGGTGATTCGTACCACCATGTCATGCGCCCTCTTTGGGATGATGATCCTCAGCCTGGCGCTGCACTTTAGCTCGGCGTGGATCTTCGCCATCGGCCTCGCCATCTTTGGCGCGAGCTTCGGTTCGGCGGAAGTGGCGATTAACGTTGAAGGCGCGGCGGTCGAGCGCGAAATGAAAAAAACCGTGCTGCCGATGATGCACGGCTTTTACAGCTTCGGCACGCTGGTTGGCGCCGGCATCGGCATGGCGGTCACCGCCTTTGGTCTTCCTGCAATGTGGCATATCCTGCTGGCGGCGCTGGTGGGCATTGCCCCCATCGCCATTGCCATTAAGGCCATTCCCAACGGCACCGGCAAAAACGCCGCGGAAGATGCGCAGCACCAGGAAAAAGGCGTGCCCTTCTGGCGTGATATGCAGCTGATGCTGATTGGCGTAGTGGTGCTGGCGATGGCGTTCGCCGAAGGCTCAGCCAACGACTGGCTACCGCTGCTGATGGTGGACGGTCATGGTTTTAGTCCCACCTCCGGCTCGCTCATTTACGCCGGCTTCACGCTGGGTATGACCGTCGGGCGCTTTACCGGCGGCTGGTTTATCGACCGCTACAGCCGCGTCAGCGTGGTGCGCGCCAGCGCGTTGATGGGGGCGCTCGGTATTGCGCTGATTATTTTTGTCGACAGCGCCTGGGTGGCCGGCGTGTCGGTTATTCTATGGGGACTGGGCGCGTCGCTTGGCTTCCCGCTCACGATTTCCGCCGCCAGCGATACCGGCCCGGATGCGCCAACTCGCGTCAGCGTTGTCGCCACCACTGGCTATCTGGCGTTTCTGGTCGGGCCGCCGCTGCTCGGCTTCCTCGGCGAACATTACGGTCTGCGTAGCGCGATGCTGGCCGTCCTGGCGCTGGTTCTGATTGCCGCTCTGGTGGCGAAAGCGGTGGCGAAACCCGAGCCCCGCGTTGTAATGGAGAGTCATTGATGAGCGTTAAACTAATCGCTGTCGACATGGATGGCACATTTTTAAACGACAAGAAAACCTATAACCGCGAACGCTTCCGCCAACAGTATGCGCGAATGAAAGAACAGCAGATTCGCTTTGTGGTCGCCAGCGGCAACCAGTACTACCAACTGGCGTCGTTCTTCCCGGAAATTGTCGATGAAATTGGCTTCGTTGCCGAGAACGGCGGCTGGGTCCGCGACGCCGGAGAGGACGTTTTCAACTGTTCAATGCCGCGCGACCATTTCCAGCAGATTGTGGCGTTCCTGCAAACGCGCCCGGAAATTGAGATTATCGCCTGCGGTAAACAGAGCGCCTACACGCTGAAGCACTATGACCCGCGCTTCCACGACATTGCGGTGCACTATTATCACCGTCTGGAGCTGGTGGAAAATTTCGATAACCTTGACGACACTATTCTCAAATTCGCCCTGAATATTCCGGACGATAAAGTGCCGCAAATGCAGACGCTGCTTGATGACCAGCTTGGCCATATGCTCACCGCCGTCACCACCGGCCACGGCAGTATCGACCTGATCATCCCCGGCGTGCATAAGGCACACGGTTTGAGCCTGCTGCAGGCGCGCTGGGGCATCCGTAACGAGGAAGTGGTGGCCTTTGGCGACAGCGGCAACGATATTGAGATGCTGAAGCAGGCTGGCTACGGTTTTGCGATGGCCAATGCGTCTGAAGCGGTGAAAGCGGTGGCGAATTATCGTGCGGCGCACAATAACGAAGAAGGCGTGCTGGAGATTATTGATAAGGTGCTCAACGGCGAAGCGCCGTTTGCCTGATTAAGATCCGGCTCGGTTATCGGGCCTACTGGTCGATTATCGATCGTAGGCCCGATAAGCTGCGTAGCGTTATTGCGGCTGTAAGCCGCTGCCGACCGTTTTATCCCGCAGGAACATCACCATCAGCCCCAGCCACAGCAAACCACCGGCCAGGTTGAACAGGCTGAATAAGCCAATTCCCCCCAACAGGTACATGTGTTTACTCAGCTCAATGCCGACGGTAAAGATCAGCATTTGCAGCATGCCCATCGCCGCGGAGACCGTACCTTTACTCATCTCGCTGGCAAACAGCGTCAAACGCACCAGCCCGGCGTTCGCCAGACCAATCCCGAAGGCGTAGAAACTTAATCCGGCGGTCATCCACAGATAGGCATGAGACGACACCACCGTCGCCGCAGCGGCCAGAATAAGGCCAAACATAATGGGATATCCCCCCGCGACGATCAGCGCGCGCACCGTGCGGCGCGAAGTCAGACGCGCCAGCACCAGGTTCCCGAGGATCAGCGCGCCGAAAATCGGCACCTGCAGCAGGCCGTATTCATAGCTGCTCGCACCTTCACCGCTAATAATAATCACCGGCGACTGCGCGATCCACGCCAGCAGCGGCAGGCTGACAAAACCCGTTGCCAGCGCGCCCGCCACGAAGCGGCCATTTTTCAGCACTTCGCGATAGTCTCGCCCCAGCTCTTTTAACGACAGCTTCTCGCCAATGCGCGTCGCCGTCTCCGGCATCTCCTTATGCAGCCCGATATAGGCCAGGGCTGCCAGCGCCGCGAAGAGCACAAACATGCTCTCCCAACGGGCGACGTGGATCCACGCGGCCCCCACCAGCGGCCCCAGTAATGGCGCAATCAGTGCGACGTTGGCCATCAAGGCGGTTATCTTGATACAGGTCGCCTCATCGTAAGACTCCTGAATTGCCGCATACCCCACCGCACCGATAAAGCACAAACTCACGCCCTGTAAAAAACGCAGAAAGGTGAACTGCTCAATGTTTTGCACCAGCAGAATCGCCAGACAGGTGACGATAAACCAGACAACGCCGGTGAGCATGACCGGGCGGCGGCCAATGCGGTCCGATAGCGGCCCCAGCAGCCATTGCAGGAACATACCGCCGGCAAGGTAGGCGGTCATCGAGGTCGGCACCCATTCATCGCCAGCGTTGAATTCCTTCACCACTGCGAGCATGCCGGGCTGGATCATATCGTTGCCGATATAGGTAGAAAACTCATAGAGCACGAGGCAAAGCGGGAACAGAATCGCCTTGCGCCCTAAGCGTTTCCGGGAAGAAGATAAAGTGTCCATATGACTCGTATGCATTCTAAAAACGCGCAAGTTTAATCAATGCGCGCTAGTGGTGATAGTCAATTATCACGCAGCTTAACAATTTCGCACAAATTGATGTTGTTAAGCGTTGTTAAGATTGGCTTAAGGTAGTTGGCACTATACTCTACGCCATGCGACAGGCCGCCTTAAATTGCGTATAGCGAATCAGACAATGCCGCTTTACCCGCCAGAAACGGCTTTTTAAGGTAGCTGTCATATAAACGTCATCTATTAAGCCGGAACGCTATGCTGGAAAACCTGAACCATTCGCTGTTTTTGCTCATCAATGCCACCCCTGCCTCGGCGGCGTGGGAGATTTCATTGGCGACATTCATCGCGCAGGATCTGATCCTGATCGTCCCTCTGCTGGCCGCCGCCATGTGGTTATGGGGTGAACGTAAGCAGGTGCATGCTCAGCGTCATCTGGTGATTAAAGTCGCGCTGGCGATTGCCGTTAGCCTTACGCTGTCGTGGACGATTGGTCAGCTATTCCCGCACGAGCGTCCGTTTGTCGAAAACGTCGGCCATACGTTCCTGCATCACGCGCCGGATAACTCCTTCCCGAGCGACCACGGCACGGTGATTTTCACCTTCGCGCTGGCGTTCCTGTTCTGGCACCGTCTGTGGTCCGGGCTGGTGCTGATGGTCGTGGGGATGGCGATTGCCTGGTCCCGCGTCTATCTCGGCGTACACTGGCCGATGGATATGCTCGGCGGTTTCCTCAGCGGCCTCGTGGGTTGCATGGTTGCGCAAATGCTGTGGCACTCCATTGGCGCATTGGTTTACCCGCGCCTTCAGCAGCTGCACCGCATTATCTTCTCTGTTCCGATTCGTAAAGGCTGGGTACGTGACTAGCACTTCGCTCGCAGGTAAAATAACGCGCTGAGCCCCGGCGACCTGCCGGGGCATGTCCACCAGAGGCACTATGGAAACACGACGCGACGAGCGAATTGGCCAACTGATTCAGGCACTGAAACGTAGCGATAAGCTGCATCTTAAAGAAGCGGCGGCGTTGCTTGGCGTTTCTGAAATGACGATTCGTCGCGATCTCAACAGCGAAAGCGGGCCGGTCGTGCTGCTGGGAGGCTACGTGGTGCTGGAACCGCGCAGCGTGCCGCACTATTTACTGAGCGACCAAAAAACCCGCCTGGTGGAAGAGAAGAAACTGGCGGCGCGCCATGCAGCAAAGCTGCTAAAGCCGCACCAGATGGCATTTTTCGACTGCGGCACGACCACACCGTGGATTATCGATGCTATTGATAACGACCTGCCTTTTACCGCGGTTTGCTACTCTCTCAACACCTTCCTTGCGCTGCAGGACAAGCCCAACTGTCGGCCTATTCTTTGCGGCGGCGAGTTCCACGCCAGTAACGCCATTTTCAAACCGCTTAGCGAAAACGATACGTTATCGCACCTGTGCCCGGATATCGCTTTTTATTCCGCAGCGGGCATCGACGTCGAGATGGGCGCAACCTGTTTTAATCTGGAAGAGCTGCCGGTGAAGCACTGGGCAATGCGCCAGTCGCGCTACCATGTGCTGGTGGCGGATCACAGCAAGTTTGGTAAGGTGCGCCCCGCCCGGATGGGCGATCTGACGCGCTTTGATGTGATTGCCAGCGACACCAGTCCGGATGAAGAACTGGTGGCACTGGCGAAACAGCAGCAAATCTCGCTGCTGTATTAATCAGGCATTACGAGAACCAGCTGCCGAACCACTCGTGGAATTTCATCAGCACGAAGTCCATCATCCGGCTAAAGAACCCGCCCTCTTCGACCGCTTCCATGACGATCAGCGGGCGCTGTTCGATGGTTTTGTCGTTGAGTTTAAAATCAATGGTCCCCACCACCTGCCCTTTGGTCAGCGGCGCGGTCAGCTGCGGCTGAGTTAAGCTGTAGCTGGCCTTCAGGTTTTTCAGCTGGCCTTTCGGAATCGTCACCGAACCGGCTTCCCCGGCCCCCAGATTCACTTCGCTCTTATCGCCAAACCACACACGTTGGCTGACAAAGGTGGCATCAGGCTTAATCGGGGTGACGGTTTCAAAGAAACGGAAGCCCCAGGTCAACAGTTTTTCCGACTCATTAAAGCGCACGCGATCGCTCTTAGTGCCCAGCACCACGGCTATCAGGCGCATGTCGCCCTGGGTTGCCGATGACACCAGGTTGTAGCCCGCGCCTGCGGTCGTACCGGTTTTCACGCCGTCAACGTTGAGGTTAGTGCTCCACAGCAGACGGTTGCGGTTCGGCTGGCGGATGTTGTTGAAGGTGAACTCTTTCTCTTTGTGTACCGCGTACTCTTCCGGCACATCGTGAATCATGGCTTTGGTCAGCAACGCCATGTCGCGAGCGGTACTGTACTGCCCTGGCGCATCCAGGCCATGAACCGTTTTGAACGTGGTGTTAGTCAGGCCGATTTTCTGGGCATAGCCGTTCATCAGGCTCACAAATGAGTCCTGGCTGCCCGCGACGTAGTCAGCGATGGCGATGCTGGCATCGTTACCCGACTGGATGATCACCCCTTTATTGAGGTTCTCGACGGAGACCTGCTCGCCCGGCTTGAGGAACATCACCGAGGAACCGCGCAGCGCCGGGTTGCCGGTGGCCCACGCATCGCGACCAATCGTGACCATATCGGTCAGCTTGATTTTGTTCGCCTTCAGCGCCTGGCCAACCACGTAGCTGGTCATGATTTTCGTCAGGCTGGCCGGGTCCAGCTTCTCATCGGCGTTGCCTTCGGTCAGCACCTTACCGCTGGCATAGTCCATCAATATAAACGCGCGCGCGTCGATAGCCGGCGCATCGGGCATCTGCTCCGCCGCCTGCACCGCCGGTGCAATCAAAAGTAAAAGCGCTGAGCCTGCCATCAGGCTCCTGAAGGCGTTAGCGTTACTCATCATAAAAACCACCCAAGTATCCATTCCCAAAAACACGCCACGACAGTGCCGTGCTGCACCAGGCCGTGAGTAATAACGTAGAAACTCTCTTAAAGAAACAGTGAGTTGGTAAAGTTTTTTAAGTTTACGCAAGATCCCCAGCTTGTGCTTAAAACCTGACATTTTTTTTGATCAAGATTGCGTAAGCGTTAACTTTGCCGCACATTGAACCTTCGCTAAAAAAACGGGAGTGGTTATGGTTACGCTGTGGGGACGAAATAATTCAACGAACGTGAAGAAAGTGCGCTGGACGTTGGCCGAACTCAACATGCCCTACGAGCAGATTATGGCGGGCCAGAGCTTTGGCGTGAACCGCGACGCGGCCTATCTGGCGCTCAATCCGAACGGTCTGGTGCCGATGTTGAAAGACGGTGATGATGTGCTGTGGGAGTCTAATACCATCGTTCGTTACCTGGCGGCGCAGTACGGTGCAGACAGCCTGTGGCAGGCCAGCCCAATCCAGCGCGCCAAAAGTGAAAAATGGATGGACTGGGCCAACGAAACCCTGTCACCGGTGCACCGCAAAATTCTCTTCGGGCTGGTGAGAACCCCAGCGGAACAGCGCAATATGGCGGAGATTGAAGCGGCCATTGAAGCCTGCGAACCGCTGCTGGACATTCTGGAGAGCACGCTGGCAAAACAGACCTGGCTCTCCGGCGAAACGTTCGGCGTCGGTGATATTGCCGTTGCGCCGTTCGTCTATAACCTGCTGGAAACCGTTAAAACCTGGCAGCCACGTCCACACCTGGCGCGCTGGTATCAGCAGTTAGCCGAGCGCCCGGCGTTCCGCGACGTCGTGATGATTCCCGTCAGCTAATTTTTTCAGGTGCGCTGGCTGCTGCCGCGCACCTGCAGTTTACCCACCAGTCGGATATGCGCGGCGGTATCGTCGCCATCGCAAAGATAGCTCACAGCCATTCTCCCCAACTCGTGATAAGCGAGCTGCACGCTGGTCAGCGCAGGCGTCAACTGATGGGCAATCCGCTGATCGTCATAGCCGCACACCAGTACGTCCCCGGGAATCGACACATTTAACGTTGCCAGCGCCTGATAGCAGCCGAGCGTCATCCAGTCGCTGGCACAGAAGATGGCCTGCGGCGGCTGCGGCAGGCGCATCAGCTCCAGCGTGGTCTTAAACGTGGCGTCCAGCGACCAGTCCGTTTGCTTGATCAACGCGTCATCCACCGTAATACCCGCATGTTCAAGCGTCTGGCGATATCCTTCCAGGCGCAGCACGCTGGCGTCCATCCACTCATCGCCCATGATGTGCGCGATGCGCGTCACCCCCTGTTCCAGCAGATGGTTGACCGTCTGGCAGGCGTTAGCCCGGTCATCCGGCAGGAAAGTCGGCAACAGCGGGCGGTTGGGATCGTACTGGTTCAGCAGCACCACCGGTTTATTGATAAGCGACTCAAAAGGCGAAAAATCAAAGGCGCGCGTCACAGAACTGGCGAGAATGACCCCCGCGCAGTTGCGCCGTTCCAGCTGACGCAGAATCTGCCCAGCCAGCTCCATATCGTCGCCGTAATCGTAAACCGTCAGCAGCGTATCGCGCTGCCATGCCGTGCTGCTGGCCTCGCTAATGGCGTCAACAAAGGGATCGTAATTCGGCATACCGCTGAGCAGCAGCGCAATCTCCTCCTGCCCGTCCTTACGGTGCGGCACGATAATTTTTTGATAGCCCAACGCCTGCGCCGCGGCGTACACCCGGTCGCGCGTGGCATCACTCAGGCGAATTGCCCGGCTATTGTTGAGCACCAGCGAAACGGTCGCCTGAGAAACACCGGCTTCCCTGGCGATATCACTCATCGTTATCTTATTTTTTTTCTGCATGATTACTCCTTGTCGCCGCCGACTATAGCACAGTTATCCTCCATCTTTTTTGTGAACACCCCAGCAGAATGAGCGCCCGATCGTTGCGTCCGGGTCAGGTGTTAATAAATATTAGCTAATAATTATTAGCAATGGAGAAACAGCAATGCATTCGCAATGGACCGAATCTCAGGCGCAGGCGTGGCTTAAACAACATGGCTGGGCCTGCGGCTTTAACTATCTACCACGCAGCGCGGTCAACTGGACGGAGATGTGGCAGGCCGATACCTTTGACGCCGCAACGATCGATCAGGAGCTGGGCTGGGCGCACGCTTACGGCTATAACGCCCTGCGCACTAACCTGCCGTTTATCGTCTGGGAAGCGGATCGCGAGGGCTTGCTGGCGCGTATCGACACCTTCCTGGAACTCGCCGCAAAGCATGACATTCAGGTGATGCTGACGCTGATGGACGACTGCGGCTTCTCTGGCGATGAGCCGTACCTCGGCCCGCAAAAAGCGCCGCGTGAAGGCGTCCACAACAGTCAGGCTGCCGCCAGCCCGGGTCGCGCCATCGTGATGGATCCACAGCAGTGGCCGCGGGTTGAAGCCTATGTGCGCGATGTGCTGATCCAATTTAAAGACGACGCACGCATCAGCATCTGGGATCTCTACAACGAACCGGGAAACCGCGGCATCAACCTGTCGCCAACGGAATCAACAGAGTATGACGAAACGCTGGAAAGCTTCGCTCTGGAGCTGATGATCGCCACCTTCGGCTGGGCGCGTGACGTGGGGCCAACCCAGCCGCTGACCGTGGGCGCCTGGCATATCGATCACGACAAGTACGGCACGCTGGAACACCCGATCGACGCCGCCGCAATGGATCTGTCGGACATCATCACCTACCACAACTACAACACCGCCGCCCGCCAGCTGAGCGTGCTGGAGAACCTGGTTCGCCGCAATCGTCCCGTACTGTGTACCGAGTGGCTGGCTCGTCATATGGACTGCGTCTTCAGCGAACAGCTACCGCTGTTCTGCGCCTTTGATGCCGGCTGCTATCAGTGGGGGTTGGTGCAGGGCCGCACCCAGACCTGGATCCCATGGACCAGCGTCAATAAAAATCACCCCAATCCGCAGTCGCTCTGGTTCCACGATGTGTTAACCCCAGAGGGCAAACCGTGGTGCGAGCAGGAAATGCAGCTGGTGAAAGGTTTAACGACCTGGCGTCGGCAGCAGCGTTAATCTTATGACACGGAGGATTCATCCATGAAAAAGTCGATATTGTTCCTGCTGGCCTGCTGCAGTTTCGGCGCGATGCCCATCGCACACAGCGCCGATCAGGTGGAACTCCGTTTTGCCTGGTGGGGCGGCAAGGCCCGCAACCAGGCGACCCTGAAAGCGCTTGAGGCCTTTGAGGCTAAATATCCCAATATCAAAGTGAAGGCGGAATACACCGGCTGGGACGGCTTCTACTCGCGTCTGACCACGCAGATCAACAGCAATACCGAGGCCGACGTTATCCAGACCAACTGGAACTGGCTGACGCTGCTGTCAAAAACCGGCGACGGTTTTTATGACCTCAATAAACTGGCGAAGCCTATTGGACTCGATCAGTTTTCTCCGGAGTCGCTGGCCAGCACCACAGTGAATGGCAAGGTCAACGCCATTCCGGTTTCCGCCAACGTGATGCTGTTTTACTACAACGCCGCCACGTGGAAAAAAGCCGGCGTTGCGTTACCCAAAACCTGGGACGAACTGCTGAAGGCCGGGCCGGTATTTAAAGAGAAGCTGGGTGATAACTACTATCCCTTGATTCTCACCGAGCAGGATTCTCTGCTGCTGCTGAACTCGTATGTCTATCAGGGCAACCAGAAACCGATGGTCGATGAGAAAGCCCGCAAGCTCGGCTGGAACCATGCCGATCTGGTCGAGGCTTTCACCTTCTATCGTAAGCTGGTTGACGCCCACGCGGTGCCGGACGCCCGTACCATGGCATCGTTTGGCAAAGGCGTGGCCTATGAGATGAAACCGTGGATCAACGGCGAATGGGGCGGCGTCTATAACTGGAACGTGTTGTACACCGCCGAGTCGCAGAATCTGGCCAATCCGGCGGATCTGGTGATGGGGCCGTATCCGATGCGCGAAGGGGCAAAAGACGCCGGCCAGTTCCATAAAACGGCGCTGATGCTGTCTATCAGCAAAAACACGCGTCACCCGGAGGAAGCGGCAACGCTGATTAACTTCCTGATGAGCGAGAAAGAAGGCGTTATCCCTGTGGCGCTGGAGCGCGGCGTGCCGCTAAGCAAGTCAGGTGAAAAAATCCTGCGCGACGCGGGACTGTTAACCGATGACGACCCGGTGATTTCCGGGCTACTGCAGTCCGCCTCGCTGCCGAATAAGTCGAAGGCGCTGCCGTATCTTGAAGATCCGCAGTTTGGCGCCTTGTTCAGCTCCGCGCTGCAAAGCATCGATTACGGTAAAGCCACGATCGACCAGGCCGCGACCAACTTTGAAGAGCAGGCTAACCGCATTTTACGTCGCATTATGCGCTAGCACGACGAGCAGGGGGACTAATGTCCCCCTGGTTTCAGGTTTCCACCACGGGAGACCCTGCGTCCAGCTTACGAATACTTTTCGTCAACGCCGCCAGGCAGCGATCGAGCGTTTCTACGTTAATCGCAATATAAGAGGGGCAATCATAGCGCCCACTCATCAGGCAAACCGCTGCAGAGGCCATTGCCTCGCCCGCCTGCCGCATCATTTCCAATTCGTTCAGTGATGTACAGCGCTTAAGCGCGACCGCGTTATCACGCAGCTCGCCGCACAGTTCAAGCAGGTTAGTACGCAGATGATCGTTTTCACCGACTGACATATACCCCTTTGCCTTCCTCAGCTGCAAATAGGCATCAAGGTCAATTCGCGCGTTGATGAGCCGCCCCACCAGCTTGCGTTTCAGTTTGCTTTCCGTCATGCATTTACCTCCCTTGCCACCCATTGGCATTCTCATTATGAGATTACTTAACGTACAAAATGCTGCGCGATATCAACAATTCATCATTTGCAACATTTTTAACAATGAGCCAACCTTAATCATCGTCGGAGCGGGAAAAGGACCTCAAGCGCCCTGCCCCACATCACAACGTCATTGACGCCACGTTAACGCGTCGCCGACTACACTGTGACTATTCAGACGACAAAAAAGGATGTTGTGCATGTTATTTCAGGAAAGAGTAAGGATGACGGTCTGTGCATTAATGCTGTTATCCGCAAGCGCCTCCCCGGTTATTGCCGCGCCGACGCAGGCCAAAGAGCATGAAACTACGGCCACGCTGGCCGCCGACCATGGGCTTAGCGAAGCCGCCCAGCAGTATCTGATGCATTACCCTTCCCGTAGTGGCGTTGACGGGCATTCGCCGCGCGTGGACTCCGCCGCGGTGTTTATTCCAAAAGGGAAAGCGCCGGAAGGCGGATGGCCCGTCGTGGTCTGGGCGCACGGCACCGTCGGCGTAGCCGGCCAATGCGCACCATCGCTCAATGAACGTACCGTCCGCGATAAACAATACCTTAATACCTGGCTTTCGCTTGGCTACGCCATTGTGGCGCCGGACTATGCCGGTCTGGGTTCGGAAGGCGTACACCACTATCTCAATGCTCGTGGCGAAGCATGGAGCATACTGGATGGCGTTCGCGCCGCGCTGCGCCAGTTTCCGCTGAAGAATGAACTGACTCTGGTCGGTCAATCACAAGGGGCTCACGCGGCATTTTCCAGCGCAGGATTCCAGCCTCAGTACGCGCCGGAACTGAACATCCGCGCCACGGTATTAACCGGCACACCGTATTTTGCGATCGGAACTACCGCTGCTGATATCCTGCCGCCGACAAAAGGGGATAATCAGAACGCCGGAGATCCTAAGATTCCGTATATCTTCTATATCTACCTCGCCGCGGCGGACGCCGATCCCTCGCTGAAGCCTGAAGATTATTTCCAGGACGGCGCGCTGCCGCTGCTGGAACAGGCGAAAAATCTCTGTATCACGCCGCTGACGCAAAAAACGATGCAGGCGGGTCTGAACGCCGGCAATACGCTCAAACCGGCTATCGAAACCTTGTTAAGCAACGGAATCAACACCATGCTGTACCCGACAATGCGCCTTCAGCACCCGGTGTTTATCGGTATTGGCAGCGCGGATATCAACGTTCCTACCGCCATGCAGATGCGCTTCGCCGATGCCGTTAAAGCCGCCGGCACACAGGCAGAAGTGCATGTTTATGAAGGGCTTGACCACAGTGGTACCGTCAATCCATCGCTGCGCGATTCCGTGCCCTTCCTTATCCGGGGCGATGTGGCGAAAAAAGAGTAATACGCTGCCGAGGTGAAGGCAGAATGCAGGCGCTTTTTCGGGCCTGCATTCGTGCTCACGAAGCGTGATTATTGGCGTATCGTTTTCCAGGTTCCAGGGTACATTCCACGCCAGGAAATATATCTATTTATTTGGCCGTGACTTTAGAATTAACATTATCAATTACATAATATCCTCCTGACATTTTATTTAGTTTTATCGATATCAAAACCTGCGTGTTATTAGAACCTTACGATTCCAATGCGATTATTTAAAAGCTAAACCACACCTTATTCACACTCTAAATAAAACAGCACGCCATTATATTTACGCACCTAAACAAGAAAGATATAAATTATAATTAAATACATTTTCTTTGTTGAAGTTGATTATAAAACCCATAGAGTCCATTCTATGGGTCTTTCACTATCGGTTGTTTAATACAGAGAAGCCCATAAATAAAAGAATTATTACACAAGTAACAGCAGTTGAACCAATCCAGTCAGATAGAAAGCTTTGAAAGGTATAGTAATCATGAACAAAATAACCGATAATTGCGACTGGAACCGCTAAGGATGCAGCGACGCCAAAAATGGTATAAGCGAGATAGACAACTATAGCCATTACACCTATACCAATATTCTTAACATTTTTTTCGTCCATCCTTCCCCCTGTTTTTTGTTGTTATCACCAGAGTATAGTATGCAAAAATTACAAGTACGATTTTCCTTTCTCTTGCATATATAATATATCAACAAGATTTATGCCCTATGATTAGCCTAACTACTGGATATATAAATTTAAAAGCGAATGAATAGGTTGATGACCGAAGCCCTGAACACGGGGGATTCTCTAAAAATAGTAACTAATCAAAAGTAACTGCACCGCAGTTTATCGTGCCGATAAGGTCTTCAAGTTTACTATGGCAACTTTCCTCAAGTACATGAACTTATGTCTTAATGATTTCAACGCCATCAACGACATTCGGTTCGGCAATGGATGACGGCTCAGTACGCCTCCCTTTTTCCTGACAATCAGATGACCATCGGATATAGCTGTAGCGTTGGGGCATGATGTATACTCCGCGTTTTCCTGAGCAATGATTCGTACATAAAATGAGCAAAATTGGTTTTGTATCTTTAGGCTGTCCGAAAAATCTGGTCGACTCCGAACGCATCCTTACCGAGCTGCGCACCGAAGGTTATGAGGTGGTACCCACTTATGAGGGCGCCGATATGGTCATCGTCAATACCTGCGGCTTTATCGACAGCGCCGTCCAGGAGTCGCTGGAGGCGATCGGTGAAGCGCTACAAGAAAACGGCAAGGTCATTGTGACCGGCTGCCTGGGTGCCAAAGAAGATCAAATTCGCGAAGTACACCCGAAGGTGCTGGAAATCACCGGCCCGCACAGCTACGAGCAGGTTCTGGAGCACGTGCACCACTACGCGCCAAAACCACAGCACAACCCGTTCCTGAGCCTGGTGCCGGAACAGGGCGTTAAGCTGACGCCGCGCCATTACGCCTATCTGAAAATATCCGAAGGCTGTAACCACCGCTGCGCGTTCTGCATCATTCCGTCGATGCGTGGCGATCTGGTGAGCCGTCCGATTGGCGAAGTGCTGGCTGAAGCAAAACGTCTGGTCGACGCTGGCGTGAAAGAGCTGCTGGTGATCTCTCAGGACACCTCAGCCTACGGGGTGGACGTGAAGCACCGTACCGGTTTCCACAACGGCGAGCCGGTGAAAACCAGTATGGAAAGCCTGTGTGAACAGCTGGCAAAACTCGGCGTGTGGGTGCGCCTGCACTATGTGTATCCGTATCCGCACGTTGACAACGTGATCCCACTGATGGCGGAAGGTAAAATTCTGCCGTATCTCGATATCCCGCTACAGCATGCCAGCCCGCGCATTCTGAAGCTGATGAAGCGCCCAGGTTCGGTAGACCGTCAGCTTGCACGGATTAAACAATGGCGTGAAATCTGCCCGGACCTGACTCTGCGCTCAACCTTTATCGTCGGTTTCCCGGGTGAAACGGAAGAAGATTTCCAGATGCTGCTCGACTTCCTGAAAGAAGCCCGCCTCGACCGCGTCGGCTGTTTCCAGTACAGCCCGGTTGATGGTGCCTCCGCGAACGATCTGCCGGACCAGGTGCCGGACGACGTGAAGGAAGACCGCTGGAACCGCTTCATGCAGTTGCAACAGCAAATCTCCGCTGAACGTCTGCAGGAAAAAGTAGGCCGTGAAATTCTGGTGATGATCGATGAAGTGGACGAAGAAGGTGCCATTGGCCGCAGCATGGCCGATGCCCCGGAAATCGACGGCGCGGTTTATCTGAACGGTGAAACGAAGGTGAAACCGGGCGACGTGGTGCGTGTGAAGGTAGAAAACGCCGACGAATATGACCTGTGGGGTAGCCGGGTTTAATCTCGCATGCCTTTCCCTTGACGGGGAAAGGCATGTTTCATGCGCTACAAAAAATACTTCTGCGACCGCGACATAAACGCGGGATAGCTGGCGCACTGACTCAGTACGTCAATCACGTCATCATCAAGAATGTTGGTTAAATAATCATAAATCAGCATGCTATCGACAAACGCATCCTCGCTAATCGCCAGCATAAAGACCATCTTCACCATTTTCCCGGCGTCCCATTCAATACCGTTGGGGAATACCGCAACCGTCACCATGGTGCTCAACGCGACTAAGCCCAGCGGATGGGGGATGGCGATTTTATCATCCAGCAGCGTTGAGGCACGCTCCTCTCGTTCCAGCACTGACACCAGATAGCGTTCATCCACCCGCCCCTGACGAACCAGTTGAGCGGACAGAAAATGAATTAACGAAGCTTTATCATGCTGATGCTCGGTAAAAACAAAAAAATGCTCAGGCGAAAAATAGTTCACCATGGCGGTCGGCGTGGTCTCCGCGTGCAGAAAGTACTTCATATTTTCCAGTTGCCAGCGCTCGGGCAGCGGCGGCAGATGAATCACCCGCCGGTTTTTCTCCGCCACCGTGACGAAACTAATAACCAGATTCTCATCAATGCTTTCTGCGGCATTGTATTGTTCAACCGAGATGTAACGCGCAATCACCAGTTGCGGGTACATGCGGGTTATTTTCTGGCACACCAGTCTTGCCGATGCGCCGCCCTGCTCGCTGACCACCAGCGTGCTCAGAGTCGCCTCCTTGAGATGCGTCTCTTCCAGGATGGCGCCAATATGCATCACCAGATAGCCAATTTCGTCATCGCTGATACGCCCGGAGAAAAAATGTTCCAGTTCGCTGAATGCCGCAAGCGTCATTTCATAAATTAGCGGATAGTGTCGTTTAATCTGTTCTATCAATGGGTTAACGATGGTGATACCGTTGTTAACCCGAATGCGCATCGCTTTAATATGATTGAGCAGGCTGGAACGCGATGCTTCGTCATAGAACACATCGCAAAACCATGAGGCGCTCACATAGCTGAGAAAATGATTCATCACCGCGCACTCGGCGGCACAGTTTTCCGACAAGTCGTCCCCCGCATGTGTACAAAACGCAGCAAGGTTCATCGCAATATAGTCGATTTCACTTTGCAGCCCCGACGCGCCCTCACCGCAGAGCAAAGCGAAGATCTCTGCTGCCGCCGTTTTTATCGTCGGTTCGCCGCCGTTGAACGTAAAGTCCAATAGCCAGCTGCCGCGCTGCATGCGTCCGGATGCGATCGCGCAAATCAGCGTAAAAAAGCGCAGGTTCACATCGCTAATTTGTCGCCCATGCGCCACGACATAGCGGCTGAGCGCCTGTTTGATATCCGCCACTTGTCCGCGATTGTCGAACAGCGCGGCGAACTCCTCCTCCGGCTCTCTGGCCCGCAGTAAATGATCGTAGATACAACGACGCAGCGCGATTTCACTGCCCTGTAGCTTATAGCGCTCGGCGCCCTCGCAGTTGACGGCGATATCGTAAAGAGCAAAGTGACGTTTGAGCAGCGTGATGTCGTTGCGCAACGTATAGAGGCTGATAAACCACGTCGACTCCAGCTGCTCCAGCGAAACATCTTTATCCTGGCGCAACAGCGCCGTGAGCAACGCGCTACGCCGCTCGCGGGTAGAGCGCGTCTCTCTCCATGGTTTTTGCGACTGTTCCAACAGCCTGCGGTGGCCCGCCGGGTTATCCACCTGAATAGAAAACCCCACTTTGCGATCGTAGATGAGACGATTACCGGCTTGCATGATGATTTCGCCCAGCGCCTTCAGATCGCTACGAATAGTGCGGGTAGAAACATGCATCGCGTTTGCCAACGACTGCTGCGTCACCGTCCCCTGGGCTATCTGGATAAAGATATCTCTGACTCGCTTATTGGTGAACAGTCTCATCTTTCCCTCTTCAGGCGATCTCGATATAGAGCGTCTGCACATCGTTTGGCTTCAGCATGCGTCTCTCCGGCGCTGGCGTTTGCTCATCCAGCAGCACGCAACGCGCGTTTTCCAGCGCGGGAATCGCTACCGACGCCGCCAGATTCGGGTTATAGAAACGGCACACCAGCCCATTGCCGTTTTCAGCGCATTTGACAACGCTCAACTGGGCATCCTGCGGACCATCAGGCAGCGCCAGCACGCTGTGCTCCAATGGATAAGTGCGCTTTTCATCACTCAGGCAAAAACGCAGGCGACCGTTGAGGAAATCGCTGTCCTGATACACCGGGAACGCAGTCAGTAGCGCTTTTGAGATCTGCGCGTGCCGGGCATCATCAAACCGCCCCTGATAAATACGCCAGCTAAAATTAAAGCGGAGCGTTCCCATCAGTTGAGCATCCGGCGTTGCCACGACCGTTTCACCCGATGCTCGCCCCGGACGATAGAGCAGATTGGTTTTTCCCATGTAACCGAAAGAGCGGAACAGGGTGACGGCAATGGTATCAAAACGATCGCCGACGATTTCATACTCGCGCACGCCGTTGGTGTGCAGAGTAAAACCGTGGCTATCATCATGCAGGTTAACGTAGCTCTGCATGGGCTCGATAGCGACAGGCTTCTCGTGCCAGCCTTCATCTTCCCATACCCGCAGCGCGTCGCTGAGCTGTACAGGGCGCGTGACCGCGCCAAACAGCTGATCGGCACAGGAGATATGAGCCAGAATATCGGTGGCAAAATGCACGCACAGGCGATGACTCCGCACCCGGTTTTCCACCTCGACGGTAAAGTGAATGAGCGTATCCTGTCGCAGCGTAATCTGCACCGTCACAGGCATGACGCCATCAAGCTCGCCACGAGCGCGCGCCTCAAGATCGACGGGTACCGGCATCCGATAGTTAAGGCTCAACGCCTGCCGTACATCGCTGCATTCCCGCGACACTGCGGTGAGATATCCTTCCGAGGTCACGGTCAGATCTTCACGCGGCGGCGAATAGTTATAGGAGTCGCCGTCATCACCGTTCTCGACCAACAGCATTTGCCGCGCATAGCGCTTACCGCTGGCTTTCTCAGCGATCGTCAGCAGGCCATTTTCTTCAACATCAACACGATAGTGTTCATTTTCAATAAATGGTCGCGTATCGCTCTGCCGCTGGCTCTCCCCGTCGGCGCTAAAATCCAGATACCAACTTGTGTAACCCAAGGCAGGCAGCGCGCTGCTGTTTACCGTTACCCTGCTGCGGTAAACCTGCTGCGGTTTATGGTACGGTTTGCCCGGGTTAAGCCGGATGGTCTGATTAAGCACATAATCGGTCAGTTCCGTCTGCTCTTCAATCACGTACGGCAGCGCGCGCCCTGTCGCATCACGCAGCGTAAAAGGCACGCCCGGCAGCCAGGCTTCAAAGGTTATCTGCGGCGTCACCGCCACGGTCAGCGGATTAAATACCGTAAAACAATAATCGTGTTCGCGCGGCGTACGCATCGCAATCTGCCGGGTATGAAGCTCCAGCAGGTTGCTGGCGAGATCGCGCGCCTGCTTATAGCGGGCGGCAATATCCCGGTTCGTGTCGTCGCTATTGCAGCCGCCGATGCTGTCATGCGCGGCATTGAAAAACATCAGCTTCCAGATATCGGCCATCACCCGAGCCGGATAGTCATGCCCCAGGCTACGGCCAATCGCCAGCACCGGCTCCAGCGTATTAACCAGCAGCGCTTCGATATCGTTATTCATCTGCTTCAGGTCAGCCCGGCACGAAAAGATGGTTTTATGTACCCTCGAGTGTTTCCCCTCCGTCAACTCTCCCTTCAGGACGCGAACGTCTGCGCCCGCCTCCTGTTCCAGTGCGGTAATAAAGTCGAGCGGGCTACTGATTTGGTAATGACGCTGGTTGTCGCAGGCGTTGAACTGACGCACCAGTTCCGGCAAATTCTCGCGGATCGGCGCCTGGTCGAAACCATGCGGATACAGCAGGTTGGCACGGGCGCTGCGCGCTTCAATTGGCCTCATTTTTTCGTTCAAAAATGTCGTCAGGCTATCCGGCGTTTCATCCAGCAGGCCGCCGTAGTGGTATCCCCAGGGCATCTGCACGGCAAACACCGTATCGCCGTTGTCGCCCTGCCAGCAGAATTCCGTCTCATGCAGCGTATTGTCGGCAATTCCGCGCCAGAACAGCGCATGGTGAATGCCGAACTGGCGGTATATTTGCGGCATATTGCCGCCCTGGCCAAAGCAGTCGGGCACATAACCCAGCGCCATGCAGCCGCCCGCCTCTTTGGCGATTTTCATTCCGTACCACAGGTTACGCACCACCGATTCCTGGTGAATCACCAGTTGATCGGTTTGCGTGTACCACGGCCCGGTCAGCAGACGCTTCGCCGCGATCAGGGCACCGAGACGATCCTTATCTTCCGGCGCCCATTGCAGGTAGCTCTCAATTAAGGCGCTTTGCGCATCGAGGAGGTAACAGGAGAAATCGGGGTTATTCTCCAGCACGCGCAGCACATTCTTCACGTGATTTAACAAATAAATACGCGAACGTGACGAGGTAAAATACCACTCCTGATCCCAGTGAGTATGGCTGTAAACATGCACAACTTTCTCTTTCATCCCACCCTCCCTTCAGCGGCCTGAGCCGATTAATCAAACTTAATGTCAATCTCTTCGTTGACCGCTGGCGCAGCGGCGTTTTCTTCAGCTGATTCGTCGTTAAAATTCACCAGCAGATTGGCGCCGATGGCGATGACTGCAGTTCCTACCAGCGCGCCAAGAAAATAGGCCCACGGATGGCCGACGGTGAAACCGCCGTACAGCCCGCCCAGCGGCGGCATGATCGGATAGGCTTTGAACAGCGCCACGGTCATTGCGCCCAGCGCACCGGCCAGTACGTTAATCGGAATAAGCCTTGCGGGGTTACGCAGCGTGAAGGGGATCGCGCCCTCGGAAATACCGAGAATGCCCATAATGACCGCGCCGTTACCGGCTTCTTTCAGCGTCTGGTTAAAGTTATGGGGGCGCAGGAATCGCGCGGCGGCATAGCCGAGCGGTGGGATAATAATGGCCACGTTGACCAGAATCGCAGGCAGGTAGACGCCGCTCAGGAACAGCACGTTGGCGGTACCCCAGGCGGCTTTGTTGACCGGCCCCCCAAGGTCAAAACAGATCATTCCCCCGAGTACCGCCGCCAGCATGACCGTACTGGTGCCATCTTCAGTCATCTGCTGTACCCAGCCCATCAGCGTGGCATTGATCCAGCTCAGCACATCGCCGAGCAACAGCAGCATGATCACCACCTGTAAACCCACGGTGATAAACGGCAGAATAATCAGCGGGACGGAACTGGACGCCGAGCCGGTAATACGGATTTTGCGCCCGACCCATTCCGATGAATAGCCCGCCAGCAGCCCGCCCAGCACCGCGCCAAGGAAGCCGGAGCCGGTCATCGATGCAATCAGCCCGGCGGTAAAACCGGCTGCCAGCCCTTTTTTCCCGGCGATCGAAAAGGCCACATACGCGCCAAGCACGTAGTTCATCAGGCCGATAATTTTGAAGCCCACATCCTGAGTCAGGTACAGCCAGTTCATTAACCCATCGCTTTTGGCAAAAGCGTCCAGGTTAGGCTCGCCGACAATCAGGCCAATAATCTTGGCCACGGCCACCATCAGTGAACCGGCAATAATGACCGGTAAAGCGTAGGAAATCCCGGTCATTAAATGGTTTTTTATGTCTATCATTATCTTTTTCATGACATCACCATCTCTGTTTTATTGATTGCGACGCGCCTCAACGGCCGAAACGCATTTGGTAATCACATCGGCCGCATGGCTGACACATTGCCCAATCTTGACCCGAATAATGGTTTTTCCCGCAAACCGTTCTTCTTCTTCAATGGCGCGATCGGCGGCAATCAGCACAAAATCAGCGTCGGCAATATCCTGCTCGGAAAGACGGTCCATAATGCCCAGCGCCCCCTGCTGCTCAATATTGACCCGATGCCCGAGACGCGCCCCCTCTTTTTCCAGCGATTTAGCGGCCATCGGCGTATGGGCCAGACCGGCAATACAGGAAGTCACTCCCACAATATTCATATCTGCTCCTTTATTTCGATGCGTGACTGCATAAAGTGAAACAACTCGTCTTCATCGTTGGCGGCGAATAAATAGGCTCTGAATTCGTCTTCAACAATTTGGCTGGCAAGGCTATTGATGATTTTTAAATGCAAAAACTGCGCGCCGGATTCCGGTACCAGCAGGCCGAAAATAATCTGTACCGGCTGACCGTCGAGGCTTTCCCAGGGAATCGGCTGCTGCAGGCGGATAAAAATCACCCCGGCCCGGGAGACGTTGGCGGTTTTGGCGTGAGGAATGGCTATCTGGTTCTCAAAACCGGTGGAGTATTGCTTCTCTCGCTCCCACAGATCGGCTTCAATTTGCGCTGCGCTTTCGGCCCAGCCCTGCGCCACGGCATGATGGGCCAGAAAACGGAAAATAGACTGCTTATCGGCGAAAGTCTGGTTGAGAAAAATGTTGTCCCGAGCAATGAGCATTGACCTACCTCTCCATGCGTTTATTCCCGATTAGATTGCGTCAATACTAGGCTTTCTGGTGCACGCAAACTGAGCGCCGTTTTCCGCCCGCAGGAGGAAACGCGTTCTTTATTACGAGGGGAAAAAAGCGAGCGGAGTCAAAAAAATGCCGCGATTTGTGATGGGAAACAGGTTTGCCCCGGCGTCGCTATGCTCGGCCGGGCTACGGGAAGAAATAGAGAGATTACCCTTTCAGCTTCGGATCCAGCGCGTCGCGCAGCCCATCGCCCAGCAGGTTAAACGCCAGCACCGTCAGGAAAATGGCCAGCGCCGGGAAGACCGCGACGTGCGGCGCAATCACCATATCAGCACGCGCCTCATTGAGCATAGCGCCCCATTCCGGCGTTGGCGGTTGTGCCCCCAGGCCAAGGAACGACAGACTGGCGGCAGAGATAATCGATACGCCAATACGCATGGTGAAATAGACCACAATCGACGATACCGTCCCCGGCAGAATATGCTGGAAAATGATCGCGCTGTCGCTGGCGCCAATGCTGCGTGCCGACTCAATAAAGGTCTGTTGCTTGAGCACCAGGGTATTGCCGCGCACCAGACGGGCGAACGCCGGGACGGAGAAAATCGCCACGGCGATAATCACGTTGGTCATGCCGCTGCCCATAATCGCCACCACGGCGATGGCCAGCAGAATGCCGGGAAAGGCGAACAGCACGTCGCAGATGCGCATGATGATGCGATCCCACCAGCCTTCATAGTAGCCCGCTACCAGCCCCAGCACGGTACCGATAAGCGAACCGATCAGCACCGCGAAGACGCCTGCGGTCAGCGAGATCTGCGCGCCCACCAGCACGCGACTGAAAATATCACGCCCCAGCGAATCCACGCCAAACCAGTGAATCAGCGACGGCCCGTCGTTTAGCCTGTCGTAGTCAAAATAGTTTTCCGCATCGAACGGCGCAATCCACGGTGCGGCCACCGCGACCACAATCAGCAGCAGCACGAAAATGCCCGAGGCCATCGCCACCGGCTGCTGGCGAAAGCGCCGCCAGAACTCCCGCCACGGCGTGCGCTGCGACGCTGCCTGCATCACCGGCATGGCGCTAAGAACAGCCTGTCGACGCCAGTTGAATAATCGCACGTTATTTATACCTGATAGCCGGGTTAATGGCGGCGTACAGCACGTCCACCACTAAGTTGATAAGAATAAACTCCAGCGAAAACAGCAGCACCTCGGCCTGAATCACCGGGTAGTCGCGCATTTCCACCGAATCGACCAGCAGGCGTCCCAGCCCCGGCCAGTTAAACACCTTTTCGACCACGATCGAGCCGCCGAGCAGAAACCCAAACTGCAGCCCCATCATGGTGACCACCGGGATCATCGCGTTACGCAGCCCGTGTTTGAGCACCACCACCTTTTCGCTGACGCCTTTGGCGCGCGCGGTACGCATATAGTCCTCATTCAGCACGTCAACGAACGAGGCGCGGGTGAAGCGTGCCATTACCGAAGCGACGGCGGCGCCCAGCGTTAATGAAGGCAAAATATAGTGTCGCCAGCTGTCGGCGCCCACGGTCGGCAGCCAGCCCAGTTCGACGGAGAAAATCTGCATCAGCAGCATCCCCAGGGCAAAGGCCGGGAACGAAATACCGGTCACCGCCAGCGCCATGCCCAGGCGGTCCGGCCAGCGGTTGCGCCAGACGGCGGCGGCAATGCCCGCGCCCATGCCAAACAGCACCGCCCAGCCCATGCTGGCGAGCGTCAGCCACAGCGTGGGGAAAAAGCGGCTGGCAATCTCTTCCGATACCGGACGGCGGGAAACCATCGACGTGCCAAAATCGCCCTGCACGGCATGGCTAATGTAATGCCAGAACTGCACGTACAGCGGCTGATCCAAACCCAGCTGCTGGCGCACCATAGCAATCACCTGCGCGTCCGCTTCCGGGCCAGCAATCAGCCGGGCCGGGTCGCCGGGCAGCATGTGGACAAACAAAAACACCAGCACCGCCACGATAAACAGCGTGGGGATCAGGCCGAGCAGGCGTTTAATCACATAGTTGAGCATGACTCTCCTTGCCGATGACTCCCTGCCCCTTCATGAGGCAGGGAAACGTCGCTTACTTCAAATCCGCGTCGTCAAAGCTAAACCCGGTATCCGGCATAATATAGAATCCGGTCAACGACTTGCTGTGCGCTGATACCAGTTTCTCCACCACCAGCGGCACCCACGGCGACTCTTTCCAGATAGTATCCTGAACCGCCTTATACAGCCGCGCTTTTTCGTTGCTGTCGGTGGTTTGCAGCGCCGCGCTGAGGTCTTTATCGACTTGAGGGTTGCCGTAGAACGCGGTGTTAAACTGCGTTGGCGGCCAGTTTGAGGAGGCAAACAGCGGCGACAGCGCCCAGTCGGCTTCACCGGTCGAGGCCGACCAGCCGGTGTAGAACATTCTCACGCCGCTCTCTTTCTGCCCCTTGCCTTCCACTTCCGCCGCACGCTGCCCGGCGTCCATCGCGGTGACCTGCGCTTTAATGCCAATTTGCGCCAGCTGCTGCTGGGTAAATTGCAGCACCTTCTGCGCGGTGCTGTGGTTGTGCGATGACCACAGCGTGGTGCTAAAGCCGTTCGGGTAACCCGCCTCTTTCAGCAGCTCACGCGCTTTTGCCGGGTCGTACGGCCACGGTTGATACTGCGTTGCGTAGGCAATCGACGGCGGCACGACGCCGGTAGCCGGTGCCGCGTAACCCGCAAAGGCCACCTTCACCAGCGCCTGGCGGTTAATCGCGTAGTTGATGGCCTCACGGACCTTCGGGTTATCGAACGGTTTTTGCGTCACGTTCATGCTGATATAGCGCTGCATGATTGACGGGCTGGCCACCAGCTCAAGCTGGCTGTTTTTCGCCAGCAGCGCCGCCTGCTCGTAAGGGATCGGGAAAGCAAACTGCGCTTCACCGGTTTGCAGCATCGCCGCGCGGGTATTGTTGTCGACCACCGGACGCCAGGTAATGGAGTCCAGCTTCGGCAGCCCTTTTTGCCAATAATTGGCAAACTTGCTGACCTTCACGAAGTCGGTCTGGTTCCAGGTATCCAGCTGATACGGCCCGGTCCCTACCGGATGGAAGCCAATCTCGTTGCCGTATTTTTTCAGCGCCGCTGGCGAGATCATCGCCGTCGCCGGGTGGGCGAGAATATTGATAAACGCCGAGAACGGCTGCTTGAGGGTGATTTTCACCGTCTGCGGGTCGACGACTTCGGTCTTATCAATGTTCTTGTACAGGTTATAGCGCTTGAGGTGGCTTTCTGGATTGCTGGCGCGATCGAGGTTGACCTTCACCGCTTCGGCGTTGAAATCGGTGCCGTCCTGGAATTTGACGCCCTGGCGCAGCTTGACGGTATAGACCTTGCCGTCATCCGATACCGTGTAGCTTTCCGCCAGCACGTTCTTCAGCTTCATCTCTTTATCCAGGCCGAACAGCCCCTGATAGAAGGATTTCGCCACCGCCTGCGACAGCGTGTCGTTAGCGTCGTACGGGTCGAGGGTGGTGAAGTTGGAGCCTACCGCCACCACCACATCTTTTGCCGCGAACGAGGAAGCGGAGGCCAGCGCTGAAGCCACCCCCAGTGCAACCAGCCATTTACGTGAAACGCGTTGTGTCATATTGTCCCCTGCCTGTCGTTTTATTATCGATTTATCAGCGCACTGCTTGCCGGTTCGCGGGCCACATAGTGCCCCGGCGCCACCTGTTGCAAACCGATCGGTTCTACCTCTTCGCCCCGTCTGTAGATATTGCCCGGCAGCTCGTCAGACAGCAGCACGCGCTGCGGACGTTTGTGCGTCGGGTCGGCCACCGGCACGGCGGCCAGCAGCTTGCGGGTATAAGGATGCTGCGGATTCTCAAAAATAGCGCGCCGCGGGCCAATCTCCACAATCCGCCCGCGGTACATCACCGCCACGCGATGGCTGATGCGCTCCACCACCGCCATATCATGGGAAATAAACAGAAAGGCGATGCCCATCTCCCGCTGCAGCGACAGCAGCAGGTTGATAATCTGCGCGCGAATGGAAACATCGAGCGCCGATACCGACTCATCGGCAATCACCACCTTCGGCTGTAGGGCCAGTGCGCGCGCGATACAGATACGCTGGCGCTGGCCGCCGGAAAACTCGTGCGGATACCGCCAGGCATGTTCCGGCTCTAATCCGACGCGCTGCAAAAGCCACTCAACCCGCTTCTGGAGCGCTTCGCCTTGCAGCACCCCGTGCACACGCAGCGGCTCCATAATCGAAAAGCCGACCGTATGGCGCGGATCGAGGGAGGCGTAAGGGTCCTGGAAGATAATCTGAATATCGCGGCGCAGCGGCTGAAGCTGGTGAGCGGAGAGCAGATCGATACGCTCGCCGTTGAAGGTAATCGTGCCCTTCTGCGATTCCACTAACCGCAACAGCGCACGCCCGGTCGTGGATTTGCCACAGCCAGATTCGCCCACCAGCGCCAACGTTTCGCCGCCCCACAGGTCAAAGCTGACATTTTCCACCGCATGCACTTCACGGGTGACGCGGTTAAGCACGCCGCCGCGTAGCGGAAAGCGCGCCACCAGGTTGCGCACCTGAAGAATCGGCTTGCCCTCCACCACCGTTTTTTGCTGCTGAGGCTCAATCTCCGGCGCGTTGAGTTCAGGGAAACTGCGCGGATAGTCGCTGCCGCGCATCGCCCCCAGCCGGGGAACCGCCGCCAGCAGACGACGGGTATACGGATGCTGCGGCGCGTTAAAGATAGCCTCAACGCTACCGGTCTCCACCACCTCCCCCTGATGCATCACCAGCACCCGGTCGGCGATTTCCGCGACGACGCCCATATCGTGGGTGATAAAAATCACCCCCATCGACATCTCTTGTTGCAGCACGTTGATAAGCTGGAGAATTTGCGCCTGAATCGTGACGTCCAGCGCGGTCGTCGGCTCATCGGCAATCAGCACCGCCGGGCGACATGACAGCGCCATCGCGATCATCACTCGCTGACGCATGCCGCCAGAGAGCTGATGCGGGTAGCGAGACAGCATGGTCTGCGCCTCAGGAATGCGCACTTTATCGAGCGTTTTTTTCGCCTCAATCAGCGCCTCTTCGCGGCCCAGCCCCTGATGCAGGCGGATGGACTCGGCAATCTGCTCGCCGATGGTAAACACCGGGTTAAGCGAAGTCATCGGTTCCTGAAAAATCATCGCGATGTCGGCACCGCGCACGCTGCGCATCTGCGCGGGCGTTTGTTCCTGCAGTTCGATCACTTCGCGATTGCGCCGCCGCAGCAGCATTTGCTCGCACTGCATCTGGCTGTTGGACTGTTCCAGCAGCCGCATCAGCGCCAGCGCCGTCACGGACTTACCTGAACCGGACTCGCCGACAATCGCCAGCGTCTCTCCCCGGTTCAGATGAAAAGAGAGTTGATGCACGGCGCGCACGGACTGCTTGTCCTGGCGAAACGCGACGTTCAGGTTCTGAATGCTCAGCACCTGCGTGACATCAAGCTCGTCGGAATGCGGCACGGTGACTCCTTCTATTCGCGATAAATGCCAATCGTAGGCGTATCCCCGGCATAGGCCCAGGCGCGATACATCCCTTCACTGTTAAACGGCAGCACGACGTTGCCCTCACGATCGATGGCAATCAGCCCACCGCTACCGCCCAGCGCGGGCAGTTTTTCCATCACTACGCGTTCGCAGGCTTCCAGCAGGCTGAGATTGCCGTATTCCATTAATGCGGCGATATCGTAAGCCGCCAGCGTGCGGATAAACACCTCGCCGGTGCCGGTACAGGAGACGGCTACGCTGGCGTTGTTGGCATAGCATCCCGCGCCGACCAGTGGGCTATCGCCCACCCGCCCTGGCAGCTTGTTGGTCATGCCGCCGGTAGACGTCGCCGCGGCAAGATTGCCGTCGAGATCTAATGCCACCGCGCCGACGGTGCCCATCTTCTGCCGTTCATCCAGCGGCGCGTCGTGGTCGAGAATAAACTCACCGTTGCTGCGCGCCTCAATAAGCTGTTGAAAACGCGCGTCGGTGGAGAACAGCGAATTCTCGACCAGCTCGACGCCCTGCGCCTGAGCAAAAGCCTCTGCCCCTTCGCCAATCAACATCACGTGCGGGCTATTTTCCAGCACCAACCTGGCCGCCAGTACCGGGTTACGCAGGCGCTTTACCCCAGCGACGGCGCCCGCCTGCAGCGAATTGCCGTCCATCACGCAGGCGTCAAGTTCATGCGTTTCATCAGCGGTAAACACCGAGCCGATCCCGGCGTTAAACAGCGGGCACTCCTCCAGCTGACGAACCGCTTCGGTCACCGTATCCAGCGCGCTGGCGCCGGATTCCAGCATCTGCTGCGCATGCTCCACAATGCTGGACAACGCGGTGACATATTCGCGCTCTTTTTCCACTGACATCTGCTGACGGCTTATTGCCCCTGCTCCGCCATGAATCGCAATGACTGCCTTACCCATTCGTTATCCCTTACGTCATTTTATTTATAAATATCATTATAGTGACTCTGTTCCTATATCAATTTTGAATATAGAAAGAGCGTCCGGAAATGTCAGGGTACACCACAGGTGGCATACAGTCTGCGGGGGTTTTCTGCCATAATGTGCGCATTCGAACGTTTCCCGCAGGAGTTTACCCATGGATTTTACCGCCGGACTGATCCCGCTTGATACCGCGCTCGCCCAGATGCTTGAGCAAATTAGCCCGCTTCGTGAAAGCGAGTCGGTGCCGCTGTTACAGGCTTTCGGCCGTATCACCGCAGGCGATGTCGTCTCCCCATTGGACGTTCCGGGTTTTGATAACTCGGCGATGGATGGCTACGCGGTGCGTCTGGCCGACCTCGCGGCGCAAACGCCGCTGACGGTCGCGGGTAAAGCCTTTGCCGGGCAGCCGTTCCACGGTGAATGGCCTGCCGGAAGCTGCGTGCGCATCATGACCGGTGCGCCAATTCCCGCAGGCTGTGAAGCGGTCGTGATGCAGGAAGAGACCGAGCAGACCGACGCCGGTATCCGTTTCACCGCAGCTGTGAAGCCGGGGCAGAATATTCGCCGTCGCGGCGAAGACATCGCCAACGGCGCGGTGGTTTTCCCGGCGGGTACCCGCCTCACCGTCGCCGAGCTGCCGGTGCTGGCTTCTCTCGGCATTGCCGAAGTGGACGTGGTGCGAAAAGTACGCGTCGCGCTGTTCTCCACCGGTGACGAACTCCAGCTACCGGGCCAGCCGCTGGGCGATGGGCAAATCTACGACACCAACCGTCTGGCGGTGCATCTGATGCTCGAACAGTTGGGCTGTGAGGTAATTAACCTCGGGATTATCCGCGATGACCCGGAACAGCTGCGCCAGACCTTTATTCAGGCCGACCAGCAGGCTGATGTCGTTATCAGCTCCGGCGGCGTTTCCGTTGGCGAGGCGGACTACACCAAAACGATTCTCGACGAGCTGGGTGAAATCAGCTTCTGGAAGCTCGCCATCAAACCGGGCAAGCCGTTTGCTTTCGGTAAGCTAAGCCACAGCTGGTTCTGCGGTCTGCCGGGTAACCCGGTCTCCGCGGCGCTGACCTTCTATCAGTTAGTGCAGCCGTTGCTGGCCAAACTGAGTGCGGGCAGCAACGCCACGCAGGCTCCGCGCCTGCGCGTGCGTACCACCGATCGGCTGAAAAAATCCCCGGGTCGTCTCGACTTCCAGCGCGGCCTGCTGACCCGCGACGCCAACGGCGACCTTACCGTGTCCACGACCGGCCATCAGGGCTCGCACATTTTTAGCTCATTCAGCCAGGGCAATTGCTTTATCGTGCTGGAGCGTGAGCGCGGCAACGTCGAAGCCGGTGAATGCGTAGAGGTTGAACCCTTTAACCATCTGCTGGGAGGCCTGTGATGGCCGCCGAACTCAGCGATGCCGAGATGCTGCGCTACAACCGGCAAATCATCCTGCGGGATTTTGATTTTGACGGCCAGGAGCAGTTAAAGACGTCGCGCGTGCTGGTTGTCGGCCTGGGTGGGCTGGGCTGTGCGGCGGCGCAGTATCTGGCCGCCGCGGGAATTGGCCAACTCACCCTGCTCGATTTCGACACCGTGGCGCTTTCCAACCTGCAACGCCAGACGCTGCATAGCGACGCCACTATCGGTCAGCCGAAAGTCGACTCCGCCCGCGACGCGCTGGCGCGCATTAACCCACACGTCACGCTGGCGACCCACAACGCACTGCTGGAAGAAGCGGCGCTGTGGGCGCTGATTGCGGAACAGGATTTGGTGCTCGACTGTACCGATAACGTCGCTATTCGTAACCAGCTGAATGCAGGCTGTTTCCGGCATAAAGTCCCGCTGGTTTCCGGCGCGGCGATTCGCATGGAAGGGCAAATTTCGGTGTTTACGTATCAGGAAGGCGAGCCGTGCTACCGCTGCCTGAGCCGTCTGTTCGGCGAGAATGCGCTCACCTGCGTGGAAGCGGGCGTGATGGCGCCGCTAGTGGGCGTGATTGGCGCGATGCAGGCGATGGAAGCGATTAAGGTGCTGGCCCATTACGGTACGCCAGCGGCGGGCAAAATCGTGATGTATGATGCGATGCGCTGCCAGTTCAGAGAGATGAAGCTGATGCGTAGCCCGACGTGCGAGGTGTGCGGGGAGGCTTCGGCGTAACCCCCTCACCCTAACCCTCTCCCCGGTGGGGAGAGGGAACCGATCGTGCCAATAGAGAAAGTATTACAGCGACGTGCGGCCAAACGCCGTTTGCCAGTCCTGCTCAAACTTCGCCACTGCGGCATCTACCGCCGGGTAGCTGATCAGCTGCTGCGCAACGTCCAGCGGCAGGGTAATCGACTGGCAGCCCGCCAGCAGGCAGTCCAGCGCCTGACGCGGCGTTTTAAAGCTCGCGGCCAGCACCTTCGACTGTGGCGCATGCAGAGTCAGCAGATCCTGTAATTCACACACCGTCTGAATACCATTTCCCCCCTGCGCATCGACGCGGTTAACGTAAGGCGCGACATATTCAGCCCCCGCCAGCGCCGACAGCAGCCCCTGCGCTGCGCCGTAAACGGCGGTACCCAGCGTCGGGATCCCTTCCGCTTTCAGCAGCTTAATCGCCGCCAGACCTTCCGCCGTCACCGGCACTTTAACGACCAGATCCGGAATAATCGCCCGCAGCTTGCGCGCGTCCGCCACCATGCCGTCGGCGGTTGTCGCCATCACCTGGGCAAACAGACGGCCTTTACCGCCCATCGCGTCCAGCAGTTCCGGCAGCAGCGCGTCCAACGGCGTCTTACCTGCCGCCACGATGCTTGGGTTTGTGGTCACGCCCGCCAGCGGGAAAACGCGCGCCAGTTTCTTCACTGCGGCGACGTCAGAGGTGTCGAGATAGAGTTCCATGATGTGTCCTTAAACCGTGATATTGAGCATGGAATAACATTACCACAGCAAAACCTCTTCTTAAGTTGATTCATGTCAAGATAACTTTCATTCGAAAGCATTTTAATCTTTATACGAAAGATGAGGACAGCATATGATTTTCAACATTCAGCGCTATTCCACCCACGATGGCCCCGGTATCCGTACCGTGGTTTTCCTGAAAGGCTGTTCGCTCGGCTGTCGCTGGTGCCAGAACCCCGAAAGCCGCTCCCGCGAGCAGGATTTGCTGTTCGACCCGCGTCTGTGCCTGGACGGCTGCGACCTGTGCCAGAAAGCTGCACCGTCGGTCATTGAACGTGCGCTTAACGGGCTGGTTATCCATCGGGAAAAGCTGGATAACGCCCACCTTGCCACACTGACCAACTGCTGCCCGACGCAGGCGCTGACCGTCTGCGGCGAAGAGAAAAGCGCCGAAGAAATTATGGCCACCGTGCTGCGCGATAAACCGTTTTACGATCGCAGCGGCGGCGGTATGACGCTCTCCGGCGGCGAACCGTTTATGAACCCGGAACTGGCGCTGGAACTGTTGAAAAGCGCCCATGAACAGGGCATCCACACGGCGGTAGAAACCTGCCTGCACGTGCCATGGCGCTACCTGGAGCCCGCACTGCCCTATATCGACCTGTTCCTCGCTGACCTGAAGCACGTAGACGAAGCACGCTTCAAGCAGTGGACCGACGGTTCGGCCAAACGCGTGCTCGATAACCTGAAACGCCTTGCAGCCGCCGGAAAACAGGTAACCCTACGCGTACCGCTGATTCAGGGCTTTAATGCCGATGAAGACTCCATCAAAGCGATTGCTGATTTTGCCGCCGACGAGATGCCGGGCGTGCGCGACATTCATTTTTTGCCGTACCACACGTTGGGTATCAACAAATATACCCTGCTCGGCCTTCCCTACTTTGCACCCGACAAGCCGCTGAACGACCCGGCGCTGCTGGATTTTGCCCAGCAGTACGCCCGCGAAAAAGGGTTAACGGCGACATTACGAGGATAAAACGATGACCACTCTGACTCTCGACAAACTGACCGACCGCATCAAAGCTCACAAAACCGCGCTGGTGCATATCGTTAAGCCACCGGTATGTACCGAACGCGCACGCCACTATACCGAAGCCTATCAGCAGCATCTCGACAAGCCGATTCCGGTACGCCGCGCGCTGGCGCTGGCCCATCACCTCGCAGAACGCACTATCTGGATCAAGCACGACGAGCTGATTATCGGCAACCAGGCCAGTGAAGTGCGCGCCGCGCCTATTTTCCCGGAATATACCGTCAGCTGGATTGAAAAAGAGATCGATGACCTGGCCGACCGCCCCGGCGCCGGTTTTGCGGTGAGCGAAGAGAACAAGCGCGTGCTGCACGAAGTGTGCCCATGGTGGCGTGGCCAGACCGTACAAGACCGCTGCTACGGCATGTTTACCGATGAACAGAAAGCGCTGCTGGCCACCGGCATTATTAAAGCCGAAGGTAATATGACCTCCGGCGACGCCCACCTGGCCGTGAACTACCCGCTGCTGCTGGAAAAAGGCCTCGACGGCATGCGCGCCAAAGTCGCCGAGCGTCGTACCCGCATCAACCTGACCGTACTGGAAGACCTGCACGGTGAGCAGTTCCTGAAAGCCATTGATATTGTGCTGGAAGCCGTGGGCCTGCACATTGAACGTTTCGCCGAGCTGGCGCGCAAAATGGCTGCCGAAGAGTCTCGCGAAAACCGCCGCGACGAGTTGCTGGCGATCGCCGAAAACTGCGATGTCATTGCCCACCAGCCGCCAAAAACCTTCTGGCAGGCGCTGCAGCTGTGCTACTTCATCCAGCTGATTCTGCAAATTGAGTCCAACGGTCACTCGGTGTCGTTCGCCCGTATGGACCAGTATCTCTATCCGTACTACCGCCGCGACGTTGAGCTGGAGCAGTCGTTGGATCGCGAACACGCTATCGAACTGCTGCACAGCTGCTGGCTGAAGCTGCTGGAAGTGAACAAAATTCGCTCCGGCTCGCACTCCAAAGCTTCCGCCGGTAGCCCGCTGTATCAGAACGTCACCATCGGCGGACAGAAGCTGGTCAACGGCGAAGCGCAGGACGCGGTCAACCCGCTCTCTTACGCGATTCTCGAATCCTGCGGCCGCCTGCGTTCCACGCAGCCAAACCTGAGCGTGCGCTATCACGCCGGGATGAGCAACGACTTCCTCGACGCCTGCGTGCAGGTCATTCGCTGCGGCTTTGGCATGCCGGCATTCAACAACGATGAGATCGTGATTCCAGAATTTATCAAACTGGGCGTTGAACCTCAGGATGCCTATGATTATGCCGCCATCGGCTGTATTGAAACCGCCGTTGGCGGTAAATGGGGCTACCGCTGCACCGGGATGAGCTTTATCAACTTTGCCCGCGTGATGCTGGCCGCGATGGAAGGCGGTCGCGATGCCACCAGCGGCCAGGTCTTCCTGCCGCAGGAACACGCGCTGTCGCAGGGTAACTTCGCCAACTTCGAGCAGATGCTGGCCGACTGGGATAGCCAGATTCGTTACTACACCCGTAAATCCATTGAGATTGAATACGTGGTCGACACCATGCTGGAAGAGAACGTGCACGATATTCTGTGCTCGGCGCTGGTTGACGACTGCATTGAGCGGGCAAAAAGCATTAAACAGGGCGGCGCAAAGTACGACTGGGTTTCCGGCCTGCAGGTGGGGATCGCCAACCTCGGCAACAGCCTGGCGGCAGTGAAAAAACTGGTCTTCGATCAGGGGCTGATTGGTCAGCAGGAGCTGGCAAAAGCGCTGGCGGAAGACTACGAAGGACTGACCCACGAGCAGCTACGTCAGCGTTTGATTAACGGCGCGCCGAAGTACGGCAACGATGATGACAGCGTCGACGCCCTGTTGGCCCGCGCCTATCAGACCTATATCGACGAACTGAAGCAGTATCACAACCCACGTTACGGTCGCGGCCCGATCGGCGGCAACTATTACGCGGGTACGTCTTCCATTTCAGCGAACGTACCGTTTGGCGCGCAGACCATGGCAACCCCGGACGGCCGTAAAGCGAAAACCCCGCTTGCTGAAGGCGCCAGCCCGGCTTCCGGCACCGACCACCTGGGGCCAACGGCGGTGATTAGCTCCGTCGGGAAGCTGCCGACCTCGGCGATTCTCGGCGGCGTGCTGCTGAACCAGAAGCTGAACCCGGCGACGCTGGAAAACGAAAGCGACAAGCAAAAGCTGATGGCGCTGCTGCGTACCTTCTTCGAAGTGCACAAAGGCTGGCATATTCAGTACAACATCGTGTCGCGCGAAACGCTGCTGGAAGCGAAAAAACATCCGGATCAGTACCGTGATTTGGTGGTGCGCGTGGCGGGGTATTCAGCGTTCTTTACCGCGCTGTCGCCGGATGCGCAGGACGATATTATTGCGCGTACTGAGCATACGCTGTAAGTCGGCGCATTTCCCCCTCACCCTAACCCTCTCCCCTCAGGGGAGAGGGAACCGATCGGCGCCGTTGGTCAATCCCCCCTCTCCCTTCCAGGGAGAGGGCCGGGGTGAGGGTCCAACGCGCACAGCGACCCACCGCCTTTCTTTCAAATGAAATAAATTTGTGCTTTATCTCACATTGTAATTAAATTGTTTCTGGCCGAAGTTACACCAGGAGCATCCCGTATGACCGTTAAAGTTATCGTCACCGATATGGACGGAACTTTTCTTAATGACGCCAAGACCTACGACCGTTCGCGGTTTCTGGCGCAGTTTGAACAGCTTCAAGCACGTGGCATTGAATTCGTTGTCGCCAGCGGCAACCAGTATTATCAGCTGATTACCTTCTTCCCTGAAATTCGGGATCGCATCTCTTTTGTCGCGGAAAACGGCGCGCTGGTGTACGAGCACGGGCAGCAGCTTTTCCACGGCGAGCTAACGAAACATGAGTATCAGACGGTGATTGGCGAACTGCTGAAAGACCCGCAGATGTATTTCGTCGCCTGCGGTCTGGAAAGCGCTTATATCAGCGACAGCGCGCCGGATGCGCTGGTTAAACTGATGTCCAAACACTACTACCGCTTAAAGCGCGTGGCGAACTTCCACGACGTCGACGATAAGATGTTCAAATTCTCCCTGAACCTCCCGGACAGCGATATCCCCGATCTGATTGATAAGCTGCACGTCTCCCTCGACGGCATTATGAAGCCCGTCACCAGCGGCTTCGGCTTTGTCGATCTCATCATTCCCGGCCTGCACAAAGCCAACGGCATCAGCCGCCTGCTGAAGCGCTGGCAGCTTTCGCCGCAGCAGTGCGTGGCGATTGGCGATAGCGGCAACGACGCCGAGATGCTCAAGCTGGTGAAATATTCCTTCGCCATGGGCAACGCGGTCGACAGCATTAAGGCCATTGCGGACTACCGGACCGACGACAACAACCACGACGGTGCGCTGAACGTCATTCAGTCCGTGCTGGACGGCGCCGACCCCTTCTAATTCTCTTCCTTTGTCGGCCTGATAAACGAAGCGCCATCAGGCGCTTCCGAGCACATTGCCGGATGGGGGCGTTGCCTTATCCGGCCTACATATTCATCTTCCTTTCCCTTCGTGATCTAACGCAAGAATTTAAACTTGCATTAACTTTATTTTAACCTAAAGTATCACCTGTAATGCATTTTACTTTCGAATGAAAGATTGCGAGGTTGATATGACGATTACCTTTACCCACGAAACGCTCCCTGCCGACCCGAAAGCGGCCATTCGCCAGATGAAACAAACGCTACGCGCGCAGATTGGCGACGTCCAGGCGGTGTTCGACCGTCTGAGCGCCACCATTGAAGCGCGGGTTGCGGAAATTAACGCCCTGAAGGCGCAGGGGCAGCCTGTGTGGCCAATCATTCCCTTTGCCGATCTGGCGGCGTGCAACATTAGCGAGGCCACCCGCGCTGAGGTGAAGCGTCGCGGATGTGCGGTGATTAAAGGTCACTTCCCGCGTGAACAAGCGCTGGCGTGGGATCGTTCAATGCTCGACTACCTCGATCTCAACCATTTCGATGACGTATATAAGGGGCCGGGCGATAGCTTTTTCGGTTCACTTGATGCCTCACGTCCGGAAATCTACCCGATTTACTGGTCGCAGGCGCAAATGCAGGCGCGTCAGAGCGAAGAGATGGCGCTGGCCCAATCGTTCCTCAACCGCCTCTGGCAAGTGGAAAGCGAGGGCAAGCAGTGGTTTAATCCGGATATCAGCGTCATTTATCCGGACCGTATCCGCCGTCGCCCACCGGGTACCACCTCCAAAGGCCTCGGAGCACATACCGATTCTGGCGCGCTGGAACGCTGGCTGCTGCCAGCCTATCAGCAGGTCTTCGCCAGCGTATTTAACGGGAACGTGGAACAATACGACCCGTGGAACGCGGCGCACCGCACCGAGGTGGAAGAGTACACCGTGGATAACACCACCAAATGCTCGGTGTTCCGCACCTTCCAGGGCTGGACTGCACTCTCGGACATGATCCCGGATCAGGGGCTACTGCACGTAGTGCCGATTCCGGAAGCGATGGCCTACGTGCTGCTGCGTCCGCTGCTTGACGACGTACCGGAGGACGAACTGTGCGGCGTAGCGCCAGGGAAAGTGCTGCCAATCTCCGAGAAATGGCACCCGCTGCTGATAAGCGCACTGACCTCCATTCCGGCACTGGAGGCCGGTGATTCGGTATGGTGGCACTGTGACGTGATCCACTCGGTCGCACCGGTGGAGAATCAGCAGGGCTGGGGGAACGTGATGTACATTCCCGCCGCGCCAATGTGCGAAAAAAATCTCGCTTACGCCCACAAGGTGAAAGCGGCATTAGAACGCGGCGCGTCGCCGGGCGACTTTCCGCGTGAAGACTACGAAGCCGACTGGCAGGGCCGCTTTACGCTCGCCGACCTCAATATTCACGGCAAACGTGCGCTGGGCATCGACGCCTGATTATCGTACAACCCTTCCCGTTCAACGGCGGTGTGCCCTTTTCCGGGGCGCACCCGCCGCACCGATTCCCGAACCGCCAGCCGCCCGTGTAGCAGTAGCGATCCTACCGGCGCGTCGGGGCGAATCAGCCGCTGTTGCAGCATCTGCACCGCCTCTACGCCCAGTTCGTCGCGCGGCACGTGAACCGCGGTGAGCGGCACGTCCTCAATGGCCGCCAGGTTGAAGCCATCGATACTCATGACCGAGACATCCTGCGGCACCCGCAGCCCGCGCTGGCGCAGGGCGTTAACGGTACCCGCCGCCATAAAATCACCGCCCACCAGGAACGCCGTCGGCAATGGCCGGCCATTGCGCGCATCCAGCCATGCGCCAACCTTTTCCTCGGCAACGTTGGCGCTAAAGCTGCTGATATTTAACAGGTCGCGCTCGTGCTGAAACTCAAGGTTGTGCTGACGCCATGCCTCTTTAATGCCGGCCAGCCGCTGTTCCATGGTGTAACGGCGCAGACACATGACGTTCATGACCTCCCGATGGCCCATTTCAAACAGGTAGCGCGCGGCGAAAGCGCCAATCATCCGATGGTCCGGCGCTATGGCAGGCAGGCGCATGCGTTCGTCGCGGCAGTTAATCAACACGCAGGGCTTCGCGAGGTCGGCGGCAAGATCGTGAATATGCGGATCGTCAATGCCCAGCAGAATGGCCGCCTGCGTTTCCGCTTCGTTCATGCGCGACAAAAACAGCGTAGGATCGCTGTCGTTCTCCTCCAGCGCGCAGTAGCGCAAGCGCACCTCGTGTGGCGAGAGCGCTTTACTGATGCTCTGGATCACACGGTAGTAAAAGATGTCGGACCGCTCATCGAACGCCCGCGGCGGCGCAAAGACAATCAGGCTATTGAGCAGCATCCTTCCTGCCGCCATACCGTCCATCACCCCAAGCTCACGCGCGCAGGTCAACACCTGCTCGCGGGCGCGAGCGCTGGTATTCGCTTTACCCGCCAGCACACGCGAAACGGTGCTGGCAGACAGCCCGGTTCGGGCGGCAATTTCGGCGATTTTCAGCTTCTTTTCCATTTTGTGATCTGTCTCTAATTCAAAAATGAAAGAATTTTCATGACAAAAATGCCTTATTTGGCAAGGCATGAAAGACATATACGTAATGTATATCAGTCACTCATGAAAAAACGTGCACAAAACCCGCTTTTACCAACCTTTCATGTCTTCTAAGGTGAATTGGTAGAACAACTTCCATACAAGAACGGTGGAAGTGAAAAATAACAAAGCTGATAAATATCAAAATCTTACCAAAAGTGGTGTGACAACTTCCCACGTAGTTGCCCACCGTTTCTGACATCATCCTGTGGAGATCCCTATGAGTCAGGGCATCAATAATGAAATAACAACCAGCAAAACTCGCCGCGTTGTCAAAAACCTGCGCTGGTGGATGCTGGTGCTTTTTTTACTCGGCGTCACCGTCAACTACATCACCCGTAACTCGCTGGGGATCCTGGCGCCGGAGCTGAAAGACAGCCTCGGGATCACCACCGAGCAATATTCCTGGATCGTCGGCGCCTTCCAGATCGCCTATACCCTGTTCCAGCCGTTGTGCGGCTGGCTGATTGACGTTATTGGCCTGAAGCTGGGCTTTATGATCTGCGCCAGCCTGTGGGCGCTGGCCTGTTTACTGCACGCCGGTGCCGGTAACTGGCTACATCTGGCGATGCTGCGCTTCTTTATGGGCGGCGCGGAAGCGGCGGCTACCCCGGCCAACGCCAAAACCATCGGCGAGTGGTTTCCCAAATCGGAACGCCCGGTCGCAGCGGGTTGGGCTGGCGTGGGTTTCTCAATTGGCGCGATGCTGGCACCGCCAATCATCTATTTTGCCCACGCCTCTTTTGGCTGGCAGGGCGCGTTTATGTTTACCGGTATTCTGGCGCTCGCATGGGTTGCACTGTGGTGGGCGTTCTACCACAACCCGGACAAACACCCGAACCTGGGCAAAGCCGAGCTGGACTATATCCGTCAGGACAACGAAGCGCCGCCGGTGAAGCTGCCATTCCTGACCGCGCTGAAAACCGTGGGCAAAAACAAACGCTTCTACGGTATCGCTATCCCGGCCTTTATGGCGGAACCGGCATGGGCCGTGTTTAGCTTCTGGATGCCGCTCTATTTTGCCAAGCAGTACAACATGGATCTCAAGCAGATCGCCCTGTTCGCCTGGCTGCCCTTCCTGGCCGCCGACCTCGGCAGCGTCGCGAGCGGCTATTTAACCCGCCTCTATGTGCGCCTGTTCGGCTGCTCACGCGTCAACTCTACCGTGGCCAGTTCCGTCACCGGGGCATTCCTGATGGTGTCGCTTGCCGTCGTGGCGGTGACGAAAGATCCGATCATCGCCGTGGTGCTGATGTCGATTGGCGGCTTTGGCCACCAGATCATCTCCTGCATGCTGAGCGCACTGGTTGTTGAATCGTTCGACAAAGGCCAGATGGCGACCGTTAACGGCATGCGTGGTTCCGCCGCATGGATTGCGAGCTTCCTGTTCTCACTGATTATTGGGGTGACTGCCGACAAAATCGGCTTCAACCCGCTGTTTGTCGCCATGGGTTTCTTCGACCTGATTGGCGCCGTCTTCCTGGTCGCATTTATTGCTGAACGCCGCGCGAAACGCGCCTGATAGTGGATGTAAATATGAAAACGCTGAAAAACTGGACCCTACAAAAACAGTCTTCCCACCACGTCGAGCTGCTGGTCGACGGCCAGCACACGCTGTGTCTGTATGTGCTGGAGGAGAATCTGTTCCGCGTGCTGTTGAAACGCAAAGGCGAGCTGGCGCTGGACCGCACCTGGAGTATCGCCCCCGAGCAGGACGTGCCATGGGAGGGCCGCAGCCGTGAAGATCTCAGCGGTTTTAGCCTGCCTGCCTGGACGTTAAGCCAACAGGACGATACCGTGATGATCGCCACCCAGTCGCTGCGCGTCACCGTCCACCAGCCGCTGTGGTTGGAGTGGCATTACCGCAACGCCGAAGGCGAGTGGCAGCCGCTGGTCAACGACCGCCCGACCAGCGCCTATCTGGTGAATGCCCACGGCGATGGCGTGGCACACTACCAGAGCCGCCGTAAGGACGAGCGTTTTTATGGCCTGGGGGATAAAGCCGGTGATTTGCAGCGTAACGGCAAGCGCTACGAGATGCGCAACCTGGATGCCATGGGCTACAACGCGTCCAGCACCGACCCGCTGTACAAACACATTCCGTTTACCATTACCCGCCGCGATGACATCAGCTTCGGGCTGTTTTACGACAACCTCAGCAGCTGCTGGCTGGATTTAGGCAACGAGATCGACAACTACCACACCGCTTATCGCCGCTGGCAGGCCGAAGCCGGTGATATCGATTACTACCTGTTTACCGGCGAGCGCGTGCTGGATGTCACCAAAGCCTTCGTCCGTCTGACCGGCAAAACGCTGTTCGGACCGAAATGGAGCCTGGGCTACAGCGGCTCAACTATGCACTACACCGACGCGCCGGACGCGCAAAATCAGCTGATGAACTTTATTCGTCTGTGCGACGAGCATGCTATCCCGTGCGATTCGTTCCAGCTCTCTTCCGGCTATACCTCCATTAACGGCAAGCGCTACGTCTTCAACTGGAACTACGACAAAGTGCCGCAGCCAAAAGTCATGAGCCAGGCGTTCCACGACGCGGGCCTGCATCTGGCGGCTAACATCAAGCCATGCTTGTTGCAGGATCACCCGCGTTACAACGAGGTGGCGGAGAAAGCGCTGTTTATTCGCGACTCGGAAAGCGACGGTCCGGAGCGTTCCAGCTTCTGGGACGATGAAGGTTCGCACCTCGATTTTACCAATCCGCAAACCGTGGCCTGGTGGCAGGAGGGCGTCACGTCGCAGCTGCTGGAGATGGGTATCGATTCCACCTGGAACGATAACAACGAGTTTGAAGTGTGGGACGGTGAAGCGCGCTGTCACGGCTTTGGCGATGAGATTGCGATTAAGCATATTCGCCCGGTGATGCCGCTGCTGATGATTCGCGCGTCAATGGAAGCGCAGGAGCGCTTTGCGCCGAACAAGCGCCCGTATCTGATCTCCCGTTCCGGCTGCGCCGGGATGCAGCGCTACGTGCAGACCTGGAGCGGCGATAACCGCACTAACTGGGACACGCTGCGCTACAACATCCGCATGGGGCTGGGGATGAGCCTGTCCGGTCTGTACAACCTGGGCCATGATGTCGGCGGCTTCTCCGGCGACAAACCGGACCCGGAGCTGTTTGTCCGCTGGGTACAGAACGGTGTAATGCATCCGCGCTTTACCATCCATTCATGGAACGATGACCACACGGTGAACGAACCCTGGATGTATCCTGGCGTGACCCCGGCGATTCGTAGCGCGATTGAGCTGCGCTACCGTCTGCTGCCGTACCTCTACACGCTGCTATGGCAGGCGCATGCCGACGACGAGCCGATGCTGCGTCCGACCTTCCTCGATCACGAGCACGATGCGCAGACCTTTGAAGAGTGCGACGACTTCCTGCTGGGCCGCGATATTCTGGTTGCCAGCGTGGTGGAAGCCGGCGAGCGCGAGCGTCGCGTCTGGCTGCCGGACAACGAAACCGGCTGGTACGATTTCTACACCGGCGCGTGGTACAGCGGCGGCCAGTCGATTGTCGTCGATGCGCCGCTGGAGAAACTGCCGCTGCTGGTGCGTGCGGGCGCTGGTCTACCGCTGAGCGAACGTATTACCTACGTGAAAGCAGAAGAAGATACCTCGCGTGAGCTGAAGCTGTTCCCGATGAAAGGAATAGGCCGCTCTTCGGGCCTGCTGTTTGAGGATGACGGCGAGTCGTGGGGCTACAAAGAGGGTAACGCGCTGTGGCTGGAGTGGGAAATGGTCTGCACCGCCAGTACGATTGACCTGAAGGTAAACGCACGCGGCGATTATCGTCCAGCATGGGAAGCGTTGAAAGTGACGCTACCAGAAGGAGAAAAACGTCAGCTGTTGATTAACGGCGAAGAAAAAAGCGAGTGGGTTCGAGGATAACCCCTTACCCCGCCCCTCTCCCCG